>CAVGIZ010000073.1:2596-11007 GCA_963629255.1 Anaerovoracaceae bacterium | reverse complement strand
TCAATCCAATTGCGGAAGAGGTCGCTCAATTGGCCGCGTTCCATCGTGTCGCGAATATCGGTCGAGCCCATGAGCTTGTCCAACCACTCTGGCCGCGCCCCGAAGGACATTTTTTCGGCGTGGTGTTGGAGGAGTGCTGTAAAGATGAGAACGCCCGCGGTGACGGGATAGAATGCGCCGGGACTTTCGATGGAAAACATAATTCCATTCAAAGGGCAATTCGCGTAGCTACCCGACGTGGGCGCATAGCGGTAGGGACGCATCCCGACGCCACACGCGGCAAGGCCTGGCGCGAGGTCGTGCATCAAGCCTTTGCGGTCGAGCCACGGTGCGCCAATGACGCGGAATGGCATCGTGCCCGAGCGGTCGCAATCGATGGCTGGGTAGGCTTCCGTAAAGACGAGCATCGGGTAAAGTGCCGCGGAGTCCCAACTCTTGATGGCGGGAGACGGCGCGACAAAATTCATCCAAGGCTCGAGATGATGATGGTCCCAATCTTTGACGCGGATAACGGTAAGGTCCAATTGAAGGTGTTCATTCTCTTTGATCCAAGTCGCGCATTCACCCGGCGTCATACCATGGCAAAGCGGCACATTCAGCGGCGCGACAAACGATTCAAATTCATCGCGCCGCATAGGTCCATCCAGAATGCCACCGAGCGGAATGGGCACATCAAGAACGGTGACAGGAATCCCCCGCGCGGCACATTCTTCCACGACGTTGCGCAAAGTCGCGAGGTACGTGTAGCACCGAACGCCGATGTCGCGCAAATCAATGATGATGCGCCCAAGCCCCGCAAGCATTTCATCGGTCGGACGACGCGTCTTGCCATAAAGCGAATGGATGGGCACGTTGTAGAATGGGTGCCACGTGCTGGCCGTTTCTTCGCCTGGCGCGGCCGTCCCAAAGAACCCATGCTCAGCTGAAAAGAGTGCCTTCAGGCGGTCTGGAAAAACAGCATGAAGGATGGACGCGGTGGGCGATGCCTGTTGCGTCAAAAGCCCAAACGTTTCATGCGTCTCAGCAAGATTTCGAACAAGGCCTTGATAATCAATCATGTGTTTCTCCTTTCTGCATTTCTGTTTTATTTAGCGGTCGAGCTCAACGCGCAAGGCGCCAATTTCTGCCGCGGTATTGACAATGGATGGATCCTTAAGTGCCGCGACCACGCGGTCGGATGCAGTGGAATGCAGCCACACGGCCGACGCCGCAACCAGGAATGGATCCGCCTTCAAATAGGCCCAACGCGCGGCAATTGTTCCCGCGAGCAAATCACCCATGCCGCCCATCGCCATAAATGGATTGCCACATTGGTTCTCATACACGCGCGCGCCATCCGATGAAACAACAAGCGTGCGCGCGCCCTTCAAAACAACGGTCGCACCATACCGGTCCACAATCTCTTTTGCCGCGCGCAAACGTTCCGCCACAACTTGCTCACGCTTCCAACCGAGGAGCTTCGCGGCCTCACCTTCATGCGGCGTCAAAATCAATTCCTGTCCATTCGCAGGGTCATACCCATCCGTGCGCCCATACCAACCAGCCAAAATCGCCAGCGCATCCGCATCCAGAACAAACCGCCCTCTCGCTTCCGACAAAAGCCGCGACACCAACACCTCCGAATTGAGCGTCTTGCCAAGCCCCATCCCAATCACAGAAACATCTGCCGCGGGCGGCACACACGTCGGCGCCAACTTCACAAACGTCGCCTCTGGCACAAGCGCCCCCGCACAAATTCGCGACGCATCCGGCACCACCAAATGTACAAGCCCCGCCCCCGCCGAACGCGCGCCCAACGCCGCGATGACAGGCGCATGAATGTAATGCGTCGACCCCCCGACGACCGTGACCGTGCCAACGGAATACTTATTCGCATCCCTCTCACGCGCCTTGAACGCGCCGCTTATCTCAGCTGGTATGTTCATGCAGTAATCCCATTCTGTTGCGCCACAAGCGCCACGGCGCCATACTGCTCACGCAGCTTCGGCTTCTCAATCTTGCCCGTTGGATTCCGCGGCACTTCCGCGAAAATAATCTTGCGCGGCCGCTTGTACCGCGGCAGATCCAAGCAGAAATCATTGACCTCATTCTCCGTCAATTCATACCCTTCCTTCACCGAAATAATCGCCGCGGCAATCTCGCCCAAGCGCTTATCTGGCAGCCCAATCACCGCCACATCCTTAATCGCCGGATGCGCCCGCAAAAAGTCCTCAATCTGCACCGGATACAAATTCTCGCCACCCGTAATAATCACGTCCTTCGCACGATCGACAAGGTAAATAAACCCGTCCTTTTCCTCGGCCATATCGCCCGTCAAAAGCCAACCATCTGGCTTCAAAATCTCCGCCGTCGCCTTCGGATTCTTGTAGTACTCCTTCAACACGCCTGGCCCCTTCAACGCGAGTTCCCCCACTTCGCCCGGCGCCACCGGCGTCACACCATCCGACTTCACAATCTTCGTCTGCCAACCAAATCCCGCAACGCCAATCGCCCCCACGTGATCAATGTTCTCCACGCCCAAATGCACCGCACCCGGACCCGTCGATTCCGACAAGCCATAGTTCGTATCATACGCATGATGCGGGAACACGCTCTTCCAACGCTTGATGAGCGCCGGCGGCACCGGCTGCGCACCAATGTGCATCAAGCGCCACTGGTCCAGCTTGTAATCCTCAAGCTTCACTTCGCCGCGGTCAATCGCATCCAAAATGTCCTGCGCCCACGGCACCAACAACCACACAATCGTGCATTGCTCTTCCGACACCGCGCGCAAAATCCATTCCGGCTTCACACCCTTTAGGAGCACCGCGCGCCCACCCACAAGAAAGCTCCCAAACCAATGCATCTTCGCCCCCGTATGATACAGCGGCGGAATGCACAAGAAACAATCCTTCTTCGTCTGCCCATGATGCGCCTGCTCCACACGGCACGCATGCAACAAGCACCGATGCTGCAACACAATCGCCTTCGGAAATCCCGTCGTCCCCGATGAAAAATAAACCGCCGCTTCATCCTCGCTCGTCATCGGCGTCACCGGCGCACGCGACGAACAATACGAAACCAAATTCCGATAACTCACCGCAAAGCTCGGGCAATCATCCCCCACATAAAACTTCGCATGCACCCGCGGCACTTTTTCCGCAATCTGCTCAACACGCCCAATAAACTCAGGCCCAAATACGAGCGCCTCCGAATCCGAAAGCTCCAAACAATAACGAATCTCCTCCGCCGTATACCTAAAATTCAGCGGCACCGCCATGCATCCAGCCTTCAAAATACCAAAATAAATCGGCAGCCACTCCAAACAATTCATCAGCAAAATCGCAATCTTATCGCCGCGCTTGAACCCACGCGCCAAGAGCAGATTCGCAAACCGATTCGCCTTCTCATCAAACTCCGCCCACGTAATCTCACTGCGAAACGCCTCAATCGGCGACGCCTCAATCAACGAATATTCACGCCACGTCGTATGCCGCGCTTCCAACTCCTGCGGATTAATCTCCACAAGCGCCACATCGTTTGGCCACTCGCGCGCATTGCGCTCCAAAATCTCCACAATCGTATTGAACTTCTGTTCCTGCTCCATCTCTGTTTCTCCTTTTACTTTTATTTATTAAATTACCACGCCGCGGCCGCCATCTTCAAATCGGCCAAACTGTTCTTGACCTCCTGCACCACCGCCGGATCCTCGCTCTTCAGCAACACCTCGCCCGCCTTAATGGTCGCATTAATCTTGCTCTTATCAATCCGCACCTTCTGCTTCCGCGCCTTCGGATTGTAGTCCCGCGCGATCCGCGCAAACTCCACCAAGTTCCCCAACTTCTCAATGTCCTTGTTCGCCTTCAATTCCTTCTTCATCGCGGCAAATTCTTTCTTGTCCTCCGCCGTCACCGTCTTCGCAAACTTCTTATCCTTAATCATCCGCTTCTCCAATTCCTTCAAATGATTCCACGTCCGCCCCGGCAACGTCTCCTTCTCCTTCTTCAATAACCGCTTGTAATACCCTATGTCCGCCGGATACGCCAAGTTCGTAATCGCCTTCACAACCGCCTCTTCCGCCAGCCGTTCATCCGACCCCCTCCACACACACGCACCCGTCCCATCCACAACATAAATTACATTCTCAGGCTCCCCCGCATACCCCGCGCCACAATACACCGCAAACGTCACACCCGACTTCTTCACCATCGCCTTCAGCGCGGCGCTTTCCTCCCCTTCCGCAATATCCCCACCACGATACGAGCCAATCAACATAAATTGCTTCGACCGAAAACTCTCCCACACCTCCTGCAACCGCGCCAAATGCTCCGCATGCTCCTTGTCCCACTTATAAACAAGCACAACCTTGCCCTGCAAATAACCTTGCGAAACTTTCCGCCCACCGAGGTGACTCTCGGTGTCAACGCCCGTCCACGTAATCATCGTGGCAAGCACAAGAGAAGATACAATTCCCATAACGCCCTATATTATACCATATTTCCGACCAACACTCAACCCCCCGCGGCACTTTTCCTAAAACTTCGCCTGTTTCAAAATCCCTTCCTAAGCAAGCACTTTTAAAACAAGCGATTTCAATTTCCGTTTCCTAAGAAAACCAACGCCCCGACCAATGAAAAATTTCACCCCTAGAAAATTTTTCTCCCGCCCCTAGGAAAATTTTCTCGCGCCCTTAGAAAAATTTTCTCGCGCCCCGACGAAAAAAATCTGCCGCCCCGACCTTACTTCTTATCCTCAGGCGCCTGACCAAGATCAACAAACCCAGAAATAGTATGCGTCAATTGTTCCACAAATTTGTCGCGCCGCTTAGCAACGCCTTTGGGCATCTCCGTCTTAAGTGCCTTTTCCTTCAACGCCGTCAACCGCTCAATATAATCCTTCCCCTTCTTTTGCACAAACACACGCATCGTCTCCTTAGTCATCATCTTGCCACCCATCTCCACTTTCAAATCCTTTTCAAGATCTTTCATAATCACCATCCATTCATCGGTCAGCGGCTTCATAAACTTCCTAACAAGCGGCGCATGCTTAACTTCCTTATTAAGATACTTCAAATACTTCGCGCCGCCACCTTTGCGATACCCCGTCGAATGCAACACCTCGCCCTTCGAATCCAGCAAAAGCACCGTCGGATAACCACCCACATGATAATACTCCGCCAGCTCCTGATTGCGCTTCACCAAACTCTCCCGCACCAGCGTCTTATCCTGCGGAAAATCAAGAAACACAAGCTCATACCGATTCGTCGCATCCTTGATAAACGCCTCATCACTCAAAATTTCCTTCTCAAGCCGCTGACACCAAATACACCAATCCGACCCCGAAAAAACCGCCACCACAACGCGCCCCGATTTCGCGGCATTCGTCATCGCCACATCAAAGTCATCAATAAAACCTTTCGGAGTCGACTTGCCAACCTCCGCGGCAAAAATTGTCAGCGCGCCCAAAAGCGCGGCAGAAATTGTGAGTATAATTTTCTTCATTTTGTTTTCTCCTTTAATTAATCTTTGTAGCCGTGACAAGCCAATGTGGCATCGGCGGCGGCACCATCTGCGTCTCGCCGGGCTCAAACCCCGCCTCGCGCATCCAGCCCTTCAATTCACTATCCGCAAACACCCACCCATTCGCGGTCGTCAGCGCCATATTCACCGCAAAAAGCGCGGAAAACTTGGGCGCCGTGTGCGTCGCATCCGTCATCATATCAAGAACGTAAACCTTGCCACCCACCTTGAGCGCACGATTCGCCCGCTTCAAAATATCCACAATCTGCTCTGGCGACTCTTGATGCAACGCACCAAAAATCGTGACCGCATCATACGCGGCACTTTCATATTCATCACTGTGATAATTCCCCGCGCGGCATTCAATCCGCTCGCCAAGTCCAAATTGCGCAACATAATTTTTCGCCTCCGCGGCAATCGCAGGAAGGTCCACCGTCACACACGTCATCGTGGGATTCGCCTGACACATCAAAATCGCATACGCCCCCGGCCCACCTGCCAAATCAAGAACACGCCCCGAAAGCCCCTTCAACATCGGCACCACCCCACGCCCAATCCCCATCGCACGCCCAAACATCGCCGCCGCAAACGCCTTCGTCCGCGCAGCATCCTCACCCAAATGAATCTCTGGTTTTTCCACTGGCCGCGACGTCTTCGCAAACTCGGCAAGCTTCCCCCACGCAGGATACACATCACGATTATAACGAATCGCCTTCGTCAAATCTGCCGCGCCCCCCGGAACAAGTGCCACGCTCGCCGCCGGCGTATTCACATACGTCCCATCCGCCTTCTTTTCCAGCAACCCCTCCGCCACACACGCATCCGCCAACAACCGCATCCCACGCGTCCCCGCAACAAAAGTGCCGCGCGCCACCTGCCCAAAAATATCACAATCAATCGCGGCAAAAAGCACCGCGCTCCCATAATAAGCACTCGCAAGCTCGACAATATCTTGAACCGATTTAGCCATCTCAAAGCTCCTTATTTCTTCTGAATGCACTCTGGCATCTCACGCGCCAACACAAATGCAATGTGACTTGCAAACCCATGACAGCAACTCGCCGTGGGCTTATCCATTTCCCACAACGTCCCCGTGCGCTCCGCCATCCCCGTGAAGTACCCCTTAATCTCACGAATGACCTGCTCCTTCAACCCATACCGCGACAAAATTTCCAACCGCAAATAATTCCCAATGAACGCATTCGCAAACGGCACATCTGGATACGCCTTCGTCTCAAAACGTTGCGGACCAAACTCCGTCGTCAACTTCTTCCAAAGTGCCGCGTCATCCGTCGGATTCGCAATGTCAAAATAGAACGCATAATACTGGCAAACTTCCGTATGATGCTTCCCATCATCCGTGTACCACGTACCATCAAACGACTTCGCCCGAATCGTCTTCGCCAGCGTATTCGCCTTCTGCATCCAATCCTCACGCCCATAAAGTGCCGCGGCCGCCTTCAACATCCCCGCATACAACATGTTCGAAGGATAGTTGAGCGGCCGCACATAATTGCCAGCGTCCGACCATTCAACAAAAATCCACGATGGCAAATTCTCGAGTAGTCCATCCTTGTTCTCATACTTCTCAAAGAATTTCACCAACTTCTGAATCGGCACCTTATATTGCTCAATCAATTCCTTATCCCCACTCCGCGCCGCATACTCTTGCAACTCCAAAACAAGAAACATCGCCCAATTCGGAATGAAACTATTCGGCGTATGATTCGCGGGATAGCACATCGGGAACATCCCCTCCGGCAACTCCTCCTTCGCATACAAAAAGTTCTCAAGGAATAACCGCTCCAAGTTCGTCTCCCCCGTAAACATCTTCGCCACGCGCCCCGTGAAATAACTATCGCACAACCACCCCGCGCGCTCACGTCCCGGACAATCCATAAAGACGTCCACCGCATTTTGCGCAAAGGTCGCACGCGCCGCTTCAAAAATCTTATTCAACGCCTCATCATTCGACTTCCACACAAACTTATTCGCATCCGGATTCTCATACGTGCGCATATACGGCCCCGCAATTTTTGCCGCGCCATCCGTCACCACAAACTTCGCATACCGAAACGTATTCGGCTCAAACCCTTCCACCTTGTACGTCCCCGCGCCCGCCAAATCAAACGTCAACACATTGCAACAATTCGCACGCAAGAAATCAATCTTCCCATCCGTCAAAATCTCATCAAACACAATGTACACCGTGCACGGCTTCGTCACGCTCACCGTCCCGCCGAAGAACCCCGAAAGCTCACGCCCCAAGTCCCACGCCTCATACATCCCATCCGTCCCCTTCGCATCCTCAATATACTTCTGCACCTCCTCAATCGGCACGCGCGTGCACTCCTCACGATTGAATCCACGATGCACATTATCCTTCGACCACGTCTCCCACCTCCACGGAAAATGCTTCACCTCCGCATCCTTGTCAAAACGAATCTTCCCTTCCGCAAACTTCTTCACCGCCTTGATTACATGAAAATCCGGATAGTGCGCCCGCCGCGGCAAAAGCGGCTTGTCCTTCACAACCTCAAGCTCAACCGCCCCCAGTTCCGCCTCGCCCTTCGTCGTCATCTTCCACACTTCCGAATACGGCCGCTGATACGAAAACCGCGGCACTTTTTGCTCACGCCCCAACCGCTTCGCCTTGAAACCCTTCACGCCCGTCGCCGCCAAAACCTTCCCCCCGCTCACAACCTCCGCACGCAAATACGACGGCTGATCCAGCAAGTAATAACTCTCACAATTATAACCCGCCACATCAACCTGCACCTCCAACTTGCCGCCCTTCACAAACCGCGACAAATCCCATTCATCCACGCGATCAATCCCCTCCGGACCACGCGCCGGACCATACCCAGCCGCCTCCCCATTCGCACGAATGCGATACACGCTCGCGCCCGTCGC
>CAVGIZ010000073.1:0-2356 GCA_963629255.1 Anaerovoracaceae bacterium | reverse complement strand
AGCGCAAAATAAAGCCCATACTCCTTAATATCTGCCGCGTCTTGCGCATACGCAGGATCAATCTCAAGTGCCACATCGCTCTTGACCTCAATCCCCGCCGCCGCCAACATCCGCACCCACTTCGCACGCATGTCCGCCTTGCACGTCGCAGGGCTATCCGCACCCTCCGCATTCTTCACCGGCGAAAATTCATCCTTCTGATCAAACGCCAAAAACGCCGCGCGCTTCGCATTCGGAAGAATATCAAAAATGAACTTCTCAAACTTGTACCCATTCGGCTCCGTCGGCTTCACAACCTTCCCCTTCTCCACCATCGGAATCTTCTTGAACGCCAAATGCAGCGGCATCGCCTTCGTCGCCTCCGCCTCCAAAAACGCACGGTCAAACACATGAATCGCTGGCGACCCATACAGGAAGTACAACTTCCCATCCTTCCCCTTGCGCTTGCACTGCTCGTCCGTCATCTCCGTGTACTCCACCATCCGATACGTCTTCCCAAATCTCATCGGCATCCCAACCTTCTCAAACGGATCACGCTTCGCACACAACTTCAAACTGTACTCCGACTTCTCCATCACGTGATACCCAATAAACGCAGGGTCCGCAATCTCCACAAGCGGATTATCCACCTGGAAGAAGAAAACCGACTTGATCCCACGCTTCTTCATGTCCGCCAACGCACCCGACCGCTTCAACGCCGCCAGCAACCCACCATGCCCATCCGGACTCATAAAAATATGCCCCGGCTTATCAAGAATAATCTTTCCATCCTTCGTCATTCCTGGCCACATCCCCTGCGTGAAGAAAAACACATCCTTCGGATCCAACCCAAAATAATTGTTCTCCTCAAAGCAATCAATCGTCGCCTGATTATTCATCTCCGACGTCATCACATAAAACGGAATCCGCGCCCCATACCGAATCGTCTTCGCCAAAATCTTCCGCGCATGAAAATAAAAAAGCGGCGCATCTGTCATCGGTCCAATCGGATAACACCCCTTCGGCCCATCAAACCCAAGCCGCGAACCTTGACCGCCCGCCACCAGCAAAACGCCCACGCGCCCCGCCTTCAATTCCTTCTCACCCGCCGCAATCGCCGCCTTCAACGCGGCACCTTTCAACTGCGCCACCTTCGGCGCCACACCCTTCGACGAATCCGGTACCTCCGCGCCCGCCTTCAACGCCGCCTGGCACCGCGCCAAACTCTTCGCATCCAACGTCGCAATCTGTTCCAACAGCGCCGCCTGCTCCTTCTTCCCCAACTTCTTCCAATACTCGAGCACCTGCTCCTGCCCACACGCCGTGAGCATCTTTTCTGCTTCTTTGTAGTTCATTTTCTTTTTCCTCTTTAGATTGTTTTAGATTGTTGTTTTGAAATCCTTAGTACTTCTTCACCTCTTCTTGAATCGCCTTCTTCGTCGCCTCATCCGGCGCCACAACGATGCCCCTCAAATTATATGGCACCCAATGATTCGTCCACGTCGTATCACGGAACGGCTCCTCAAAAATCTCCTGCGTCGGCAACACATCATCCGTCGTCCCAGCTCGCCCATCCGGCCCCTTCGAATACAAAACCGGATGCCCCCCACCCTCGCGCTCCTCATACACATAATCATGCCCCCACGGATCCTTCACCACCTTCTTAATGTACGGACCAAACCACCCCTTCAACTCCGGCCGAATCCGCGCCAACTCCTCCAGCCCCTCCTCCGTCGTCGGATACCGCCCCACATGAAACTTGTACCGACCACACGCAATCGCCAGCGCATCAATCGATTTCCTCGACTGAATCGCCGCCCGCGAAACCTGCTTCTTCCCCAGTCCCACCTTCCCAGTCGCCACACTCAACACGCTCGCGCCCACAATCAACAAAATGAAAACAATCACCAAATAGTAGAGCGGCGAGCGCTTCGAGCTCGTCCCATTCAAATTGAGCTCGCGGCGCTTCCTCTCAAAATCGCGTGCAATACGCTTCACGGCCGCCTTCGTCGCGGCTCGCTTCTTATCGTCCTCCGGATTCTTCGCCGGAAACTTCTTCTTCAGTTCTTCATAGTCGACCATAGCCTAGTCCTCTCGAACGCCGTATATTATACCATATTTCCGCCGCACTTTCAAACACAATCCTCCAAAATCTGCCGCGCCCCACTCCGCCGGGCCGCTATAAAAGGGCCTACCCATCGCGAAAGCAACTAAACCAAAACCGCCTAAATGCGCCAATCGTTGCTTTCGCCCCAAAAGCCCCTCCAACCTTCGCTCACGTCACACCATCTAAACCAGCTTTCCTGGCTTGATATTATCATCCGCCACTAAGCTTGTCCTCACCTTCGCGGGGGAGCGGGGGGCGCCGCCCCCCGTT
>CAVGIZ010000072.1:0-11127 GCA_963629255.1 Anaerovoracaceae bacterium | reverse complement strand
GTCGTCTAAGAAAACCTGGTGCTGTGATGGGGATGATTCCGCCATTTTTTGTTCGTAAAGAATGGATGCTGAGAAACAAAGAACACATAAAGGAAACGCAAGAAAGGCAGGCTAAAGAAATTGCTGCGCTAGATAAAGTTCTCACTTTTTATAGGGAGATTGCAAAGAGCGATGCCCCCGTTGCGATTGAGAGGTACTTATGCACTTGTCGTCTTTCAGGGACAACGCATGTTGAAAACCTGGCCGAGAAAATTAGAGATTTTTGCGCGACAACACAACTTACCCTCAAGCGAGACCCAAAGAATGAACACGACCAAAATGCAATTATGGTTCTTAATGAAAAGAATGAGCGCATTGGTTGGATCCCGCAACAAGATAATGAACTTCTTGCTCGATTGATGGATGCTGAAAGATTTTTGTATGGGAAAGTCAAAACAATTAAGCCCGTCACGAAGACGGGCTATCTGGAACTTTATTTCAAGGTCTATCTGTGCGATATTTAGTTCGCTTTGATGCGCGGGGAGATGGCGGTCCAGAAGCGTTCGGCGATGAGGGCCATACCGATGTCGTTTGGATGATTGTAGAGTCCGTGGACTTCATCGATTGAACGGATGTCGGTCAGCTTGATGAGATTGAATCCGCGCTTTTTAGCGAGCGTTGCTTTTTCGGCGTCGAGGGCGGTGCGCGCATAAAAGCCTTCTGAAATAAAGATAATCGCTTTTTTGTCGGGATCGATGTAATCAATGAATTCTTCCATGGCCGCGGCAAAAGTTCGGGCGGGCGCGGGCGAGAGCGTTTTGATGTCATATTCCCACGGCACATTTGCGCCAAAGAAAAGGATGATTACATCTGGATGGAATTCGCGCGCCCACTTGAAATTCTTTTCGAGTTCCCAAACAGGCTTATAGAAGGAACGTTCAAAGGTGTCCGCCACTTGCAACAAGCAGCATTGCGCCTCGGGCTGTGCCGCGGCAATTTTCGCCGAAAGAAGATGGACGTAATCTTTCTCAAGGGCGGTTGCGGCCATGCCCCAATTATTCGTCCAACCAATGGATGGCCGCGGACCATGCAGCGTGATTGAATTGCCGACGTACAAAACGCGCGGGCCTTTCTTCGTTGCATCGAATGTGACGATATTTTGCGCGTTCTGTCCAATCGCTGGCACGCGGTTTTCCTGATAATCTTTCGCGGCAGAAATTCCGCACGTGAGAAGTCCGACAAAGAGTAGAAGATGTTTCATGACGAATATTATACCATAAATCTGCCGCGGATGCAAGACGCCGCCAAAAGAAAATTGCCGCGGTTAGGCGCGGAGAAGGACGGTGAATGCTGTTCCCTTACCGACTTCTGATTGAACATCCACATGCCCATGATACGATTCCGCAATGGCTTGAACAAGGGATAGCCCAAGCCCATTGCCAGGCAGATGACGGCTTGCATCCGATCTCCAAAAGCGTTGAAAGACGTGTGGCAAATCTGCCGCGGAAATTCCACAGCCCGTATCATTCACCCAGAGCCTAATGTCGTCCGCAGTCTCTTCAAGCCCAACCTCGACGCGCCCACCTTTCGGCGTATACTTAATCGCGTTCTCAATCAGGTTTCCCAGGACTTGTTGAATCTTCGCTTTGTGTCCATGGAAGATGACGTTCGAGCGCGGCACTTTTTTCGACATTTCAATTCCACTTTCCGCGGCGAGCGGTTGAAACAATTCAATTGATTCATCCACGAGCGCAATCATGTTCAAATCTTCGCGCGGCAAACGTTCTACTGCGGATGGTGTCTGCGAAATTTCAAGCATCGTATTGATAAGACCCAGCATCGCGCTTGTTTCATCCATCACGCGGTCAGCAAGTTCATCATCGGCTTCGGCGGCCATGCGAAGGCGCGTCAAGGGCGTGCGCAAATCATGCGCGAGATTGTCGGTAATCATCTTGAGTTCGGTGAGCGTCTTTTCATTCTGTTCGCACATCGCATTGAAAAGGGTAGCGAGCGCATGAAGTTCGCGGATGGAGGTTTCTGTTTCTGTTCGCTCGGACCAATCGCCCGCTTCAATCTTGCGCGCAGTCTCGCCAATTTGATTGAGCCGCCGCGTCAGGCGCGAACCAAATATCCACGACAGAATGGTGGCGAGAATTGTCGTCAAAAGAAATGCCGCGCCGAGCGCAATTGAAAGGAAAAAGAAGAACCTCTCCATCGCCGTCGCATCACGCGCAACTGTCACAAAATGCCCATCGCCCAAGGCGCGCGTCGCAAGCCACAACGCTACATGATCATCACTTTCGTTTGAACGTTGCAAATACATGCGTGTGCGATGCGCCCCGCGTTGAATCGAGCCGAGGACGCGTTCTTCAATGAGGCGCGGCACTTTTGTTGTGTGGACTTTTGTCCCGTCCGTGGCAGTTAGGAAGATGAATGTTTTTTCTGGATCGTGTTCTTCGGCATCTTCATCCATGCAGTCGTAGAACTTTTGTGTGAAGCCGAGTTCGTGGTATTCCTCCACGAGGTCATTGGCGATTCGTGCGAGGCGTGTTTGATTCGTACGTGACAAATAGAAATAGGCGACGGGCAAAATAAGTGCCGCGGCCAACAGTGAAATGGCACTACTCGAAAGAAGCGACATCACCACCAAACGCCGCGTCAAGGGCCACATGCACTTCTCATTCGCCATCGGCGCGCTCTTCCAAAACATAACCAAACCTCCTCACCGTGTGCAAAAGTTTCGGTGTGAAATTCTTATCAATCTTGTCGCGCAAACGGCTCACGCGCACCTCGACCGCATTGGTGTTGGGATTGAATGCGTAGTCCCAGACGCGCTCCATAATCGTTGCCTTAGAAACGATGCGACCCTTATTGCGCAGAAGATATTCCAGCAGTTGATACTCCAGCGGTTGCAATTCAATGCGCACCCCCGCACGCGTCACACGATGTGTAATCACATCCATTTCAAGATCGGCCACCTTCAGCACATTCGATTCAGGAATCGCCGTGGCGCGCCGAATCAACGCTTGCACACGCGCAATCAATTCGCTCATCGAAAACGGCTTCGACAAATAATCATCACCCCCCGCCTCAAGCCCCCGCACTTTCGCTTCTACGCTCCCGCGCGCACTCAACACAATCATCGGCAAATGACGCGACGCCGCCCGCACGCGCCGAATCAATTCAATCCCATCCAACTTCGGCAGCATCACATCCACGATGGCCGCATCAAACCCGCCTTGCAACGCCGCGGCCAAACCTGCCTCGCCATCATACACGGCTTGGCACGTAAAGCCCGAACGCTCTAACGCCGTCTTCACATAATCCGACATCCGCCGGTCATCTTCAATAATCAGTATGTGCATGACGCATATTATACCATATTTTCGTTGGCTCGTGTAGGGGCAAATCTTCTTTTGTTGAATGCCGAATTCGAACAAGGTCCCACACAAGTCGCGGCAAATCTGCCGCGCGCATCTTCGACCCTGGCACATCAATCCACGATTGCAGCGGCACTTCCACACCATGTTGCCGCACGCGCTTCGCCCCTAGCCGCAACAAAAGCTCCACATCAAAAAGCCAACGCGAAATAAAGGGACGCGCAAAAATTTCTGCCGCGGCCTCACGACGAAAAAGTTTCGCCCCGCATTGCGTATCAAAAATATGCACACCAATAAACGAACGAATCAAAAGTTTCATCGCCTCGCTCGTGAACGAACGAAATGTGGTGCGTTCAATGTGCGCGCCCAAATGTGGCCACCGCGCACCAATCACAATTTCCCGCGAGCGGTCGCGTTCAAGTTCCGCCACAAACCGCGGCAATTCTTCGAGCGGCGTCGCCAAATCCGCATCCCAAAATCCAACCACTTCACACGATGTATGCGCCAAGGCCCAATTGACGCCCGCCCGCACAGCCTCCGCCTTGCCCTTGTTTTGCGGCAGATAAAGCGCTTGAATGGCGGGCGATTCATGTTCCAAAAAGGCCAGCGTTTCCGCCGTCGCATCCGTTGAGCCATCATCAACAAAGACAAAAGTCAGCATTGGATTTTCTTCAAGCGCCCGCAGGAACGCCCCCACGTCCAATCGCGCGGCTTCGTTATAACACGGAATAACAAGCGTAATCAAATTCATCATTTGTTCTCCTTCCCGAAGTCGAGTAAAACCCATTGCTTATCTTCCATTCGAATGAGCGTCGACGGCGGAACGTGTGAAAGAAATTTTCGCCGCGCCAGGACGAGTCCATTCGTTGGAATCTTTTGCGAAGGAATCAGATGCGAGTCCAAATAAAATTCGGGCGCGTAATAATTGCGTTCGATGCAAACAACCTTCTCATCTTTGTCAAGTGAGCGCGCAACCTTTTGGAAGAAGTGACCCGACATTTTATTCGTCGTTTGTGCCGTGACAAGAAGCGTGGCAATCAAAACGAATGGTGCCAAAATGCATGCAAAGATTGCACCTCGAGAAAACTGTCGCGGAGTCAGGTGTGGCGCAAGAAGCGCCGCGAAAAGCGGAACGGTCGGGAGCATGTAAGCAAGCGGGATGCGACTTGTCAAACACCAAAAAGCCGTGATGGAAAGAACGCCCAGCGCCAGCAAATTTGGGCGCGGCAGTTTACGTTTGGGCCGAATGAAAAGTGTCCACGGAAGCGTGACAACAACAAACCACACAATCGCCATGCCGCGGCAGAATTCACGCCCTGCGCCATACTTGTCGCCATAGTTCGGCGTGATGAAACGAAGGAAGTTTTCATGAATAAAGAAGTACGAAAGAAAGCCCGGCGTGCGCTGTTCCATCAAAATGTACCACGGCGCAGAAATCACAACAAAGAGAAGGAGACCCATCACCCAACTATGCCGCGCCAAAATTCGCCACCGCTTGTTGATACACGCATCCAAGAACGTCGGCAATCCAAACAAGACAAGTGCAATCGGACCTTTCGTCAACATCCCCACTGCAAGGATCGCAAAGATGCAAAGTGAAATCCGCCGCGTCGGGTTGCGATTGAAAACATCCTCAAGCAAAAGTGCGCCCGCGACAGAAAGTGTGAGCATCATATCCGTCATACAAAATCCCGCCAGCGCATAAAACGCAACGGACGTCGCACAAATCAAAACGGCCCGCCGCCCCGCGGCAAAATTCAAAATGAAAAGCAAAAGAATCGCCGCGAGGAAAGATGGCAATCGCGTCGCGAATTCGCTCTCACCCAAAACCTTGCACGCCACACCGCCCGCTTGAAAGAGAAGCGGAGGCTTGCCATCAAAACTTTGATACACGCCCTTGTGAATAAAGTGCGGCACCACATAATCGCCCGTTCGCGCCATATTGGTCGCAAGCGTTGCATAGCGTGCTTCGCTTGGATCGAACACGCTCGATGTCGCCATCACTACAAGGCGCACCGCTAAAAGTGCCGCGAGCGCCCACCAAAAAATATTCTGCCGTTTGAACATGCCGCATATTATACCATATAAACCTAACGACAAGCTGAACACAACCTAACCATTTGGTCAGGTTCGAGCGGCAAAATTTCAAGCCTAGAAAATAAAAAAACAAACAGCTAGCGTAAAAAATAGAACAGCTAGCATAAAAAATCTCGGCTCTAAACCGCCGCGCTTCCTACCCCTTCAGTCCCCTTCTCCTATAACGTCAGCCAATTCTTGGCAAGAATTTTAAAAATCTTGGTAAGATTTCCGAAAATCTTGGTAAGATTTTGGCGAAAAGTTACCAAGATTTGTCTGATGTTACTGGCTAAAAGCTCTGACGTTAGGCAGGAAACGGTCTGACATTAGGCCATCCTCCACCAAAACTGCCGCGTTAGATGGGTTTATCAACAGAAAGCGGGCCTTGCGAGTGCAAATGGGTAATGGCCAAGCCGAGGGCGTCCGCCGCATCGTTTTGCGGCTCCTCTTCCAAATGAAGCAAGACCTTGACCATGCGTTGGATTTGTTCCTTCTCCGCAAGCGCATTGCCACAGACGGCCCGTTTCATGCGGCGCGGCTCATATTCGTAAATCGGAATGCTTGCATTCACCGCGGCGGTTATCACCGCGCCTCGCGCCTCGCCCAATACAAGCATCGTGTTCGCATTCTTCCCATAGATGACGCTTTCAATTGAAAGCACGTCTGGATGAAATTCTTCGATGAGCGCGGCAATTTTTGTGTGAATGTTTTTGAGGCACTCCGAAAGCGGCAACGTTTGTTTATTCGGAATGCGTCCCCACGTGAGCGGAATGAGGCTGGAGCCTTCCTTCTTCAAAACGCCAAAGCCCGTCGAACGCAAAGATGTATCGACGCCAAGGACAATCATCCAAGCGCCTCCTCTTGCGAATGAAGAAATTCTTTGGCGAGGGAAAGTCCATCGATTGATTCGAGGCTGCCGACGGCCTCGCGCAATTCGCTGCGTGAAATGGTGTAAGAATTTTCGCCGCGCGTATGCGTGAAGGTGAGTTCGAATGTGCCAGGATAATTGAAGAGCGTGACGACCATTTCCGCGAGGTCGCCCATCGGTGGCAAGTCAATATGATGCGCGGCAAAATGGTAGCGCAATTGTGTGCCAACGCCTTTCGTGCTTTTGAGCTCGACGCCGCCATCACACTCTTCGCAAATTTGTTTCAAGATGGGCAAGCCCAATCCGACCTTGCGCGCATCATGCTTGCCAGGCTCGGTGTAGAACGGATTGAACGCGCGCTTGAGCGTGGCCTCGTCCATCCCCTTGCCATTATCGATGATGGCGACTTGAATTTGGTCGCCCGTCTCGACAAGCGTGACATCAATTTTTGCCGCGCCCGCTTCGATTGAATTTTGGGCGGTATCAGCAATGACATCAGCAAGGGTCGCGTGCATATTTATGGTTCGAACGTCGCGTTCGGATTCGTCGCGAGTTGGTTGAAAGCGGACGGCAAAAGATTTGCCGCGGACAAGTTTTCAAGCGGCCACCAAATGAATTCAATCCACGATTCCGCCGCGGCAATTTTTTCAGGCTCAGTCGTTTCCAGCGTCATCGAATAGACAAGATTGATTTCGGCGTGTGGCTTGCCATGTTGAAGGAATGAATTTTCAACGACGCCGAGGAAGCGATGCGTAACGGCCCCGAGCCCTGTCTCCTCACGCATTTCGCGAATAAGTGCCGCGCGGCCCGTCTCGCCAAATTCAATGTGCCCGCCCGGAAGGTAAGTTGTTTTCCCACCCTTGGCGCGGCACAACAGAATTTTCCCGTCGAGAATAAAAACGCCGCGGGCAATCGTTTCGATTCCGGCGAGTTCGTACTCGGGAAAAGATGACGCCGCGGCAGTTTTTTGTTCGTTCATGATTCGATTAGGAATACTTCTTGACGATGCTTTCGTATTCGTCCGCCTGCTGTTCCATGGACTCGACCATCTTCAACTGGGTGCGGCAACGCACGAGGTTGTGGTCGTCATACGCCGTGTGGAAGTAGGTGTCGCCCGCGAGGTAATCCGTCAAGAAACGAATGCCAATTGTGAGCGTGATGAGGCGACCCGAAAACGCGAGGTTCGCCTTCTCGGCCTCCGTCAAAAACTTCGCCTGCGCGAGATAGCCCTTGACGAGCGCCTCGAAATATTCCTTCTTGGAATACACCTTCGAAAGGTCCTTCTCATCTTCCGCCGCGGCCGCCGAGGACGTGCGCACCATGTCGCCAAAGTCGTACAGCGCCGAGCCCGGCATCGTCGTATCCAAATCGATGACGACGTTCGTTCCATCTGGCGCCAACATGACGTTGTTGATCTTCGTATCGTTGTGCGTGATGCGCTCTGGGATTTCGCCCTTGGCCATCATGGTAACGATGCGCGCAGCCTCTTCGCGGCGCTTATCAATGAACGCAAGTTCCGCGGCAACTTTCGCCTTACGGCCTTTCACATCTGCCGCGGCCGCCTCGTCCAGCAAGCGCAAGCGGTCGACCGTGTTGTGGAACTTCGGAATGATTTCACCAAGCCGCGGCGCCGGAAGGTCCGCAAGGTCGTTCTGGAATTTCGCGAACGCGCCCGCCACAAGTTCGGCCTGCGCGGGATTCGTCACGAGGTCAATCGACGTGTAGCCTTCCAGGAACGCGTAAAGCCGCCACGGATTTTCATAGCCCTTCACTTCGAGCGACTTGATGCCCTTCTTGTGCAGGTGTTCCGTCACGCGCAACACATTGGCCTTCAGCATGTCCGGCGGAAAGATCTCCGTATTGACGCGCTGCAAAATGTAGCGCACGCCCGACTTCGTTTCCACCTTGAACGTATCATTGATGTGCCCCGAACCATAACGGCAAACATCGGTCTGATCCGTCACGCCCATCGAGGCCAACGCCGCGTTCAATTCGTCTTGCGAATAATTACGATTGCTCATTTTACTTCTTCGCCTTTGCACCCTTCTTGATAATTGGAATTTGTGCCGCGGCCACGGACTGCCCCAACCGCCGCGTCTTCTCGTCCGGCATAAAGATGTCAATCTCTTCCGCCCATTCCGGATAGACGTCATGCAAAAATGCACGCGCCGTCTCAAGAATAATTTCGCCGCCCAAGCCCGACGTCACACGGCCGAGAATCATCATGTTCGAATAGTCGTAGAACTCGCGATACCACGGAATCGTGTGCGCCAAGAACCGCCCAATCTCGATGTACACCTTGAGCGCCTTGTTGTCGCCCTTCTCCATCGCGGCCTGCACCACCTTCAAACGCTCCGGTAGCGGCATCGCCTTCGCAAACTTAAACCCGTGCTTCTGCGCAAGCCAATTCACAGCCTGTTGCGAAAACGCCATCGCGCCCACGCCCGCATCGCCCGACCACTCATCACGCGGCGCCGCCGGATTGAAATCAACCGGCGCAAACGCAAGTTCCGAAATGCGCCCCGTCAGCGACCCCTTCGGGTCCACATAACCAACCGCTTCCGACGACCCCATCGCCACGCCCAAGACGCCCTTCTTCTCCATCGAAATCATCCCCGCGAGCGCCGTCACATCCCCGTCGTTATACACCGTGAACGGCACGCCCCAATCCTTTTCAATCCGGAAGAACATATTCTGCGCCTCCGCAAACTTCTCAGGATTCTTCTCCTTCACCGCACGGAAAAGTGACGCGATGCCCATCTTCTGCCCCACAAGCGTCCCCGCCGTCGAACCACCAATCGCATCCACGCGCGGCAAACTCGCGGCCGCTTCCTTCAGCCCCGCCGTCAACTTGCTGTAGTGATATTCCGGGTCCGCATTGTTCCGCGGGTCCCACGGGAACTCCTTTGAGAACACAACCTTGCCATTCTTCAGCGCAGAAATCTTGAAGTCCGATGCGCCCAAGTCAAACCCAATCCGGCACCCGTCCACAACCGTCTTCACCTTCTGCAACTTCTCCGTCGTCTCCGGCATCGCCTTCAGCGGCACCACCGCCACTTCCACTGGCCGACCATAAATCGACGAGAAGAAATCATAATCAAACGCACGCGCACCCTTCTTCGTGTACGCCTTCGCAATCGGTTTCGTAATCTCATCCGGCCCCGCAATGTACAACTTCCAGCCGCCCGCGGCCCACACAATAAACTTCACAATCCGCTCCACAACATACGCCGCCTGACGCATCCCCTCCGCGCTCATCCGCTTCGGCACAGGCAAATCATAACGATACACCTTGCCCTCTTCGCGTTCCCACGCAATCGCGACAACGCCATAATCCTTGACGATCCCATCACGGATCTCGTCAATCATATCCATCGGAGCAATAAACTCCGGATACGCACTATTCGCACAACATGCACATTTACTTTTAGCCATAGTTTGTTCTCCTTTAATTGTTAAGACCGACTGGTCGTATATTATATCAAAAATTATCAAAAGCTGCAAGCACCGCGGGCGTCACATTTTGCAAATTCTCAACCCGCTCCCTCAAGAAATTCTCCTTCGGCCCACACGCAATAAACGGCACCGGATTGCGCGTATGCCCTCTATCCATCGCCGCCTCAACGTTCCCATGGTCCGACGTCATCACCAGCGTAATCCCCGCCGCGTCCGTCAAACGCACCAACTCCGCCAAAAAAATATCGTACGTCCTGAGCACCTCACACGCCCGCTCATAGTCCATCGAGTGCCCCGCGACATCCGTCTGGAAAAATTCAAACAACGTGAAATCATTCTTCTGCGCAATCGCAAACAAGTGCTCCGCCGCCTGCACCGGATCAATAATCGGTATGTCCGGATACCTGTCCTGAATCGTCTCCCGCGTCAAATCTTGCATCAACGCCTTGTTTTCAACCAAATCATCCGCCGTCGAAATCACATCCGGCGTCGTCAACGCCATCACCGTCGTCACAGACTTAAACCGCCGCGCCTCCAATTCCTCAGGCGACGAAATCAAATACGCATCCGCAAACCGAACCTTCTTCCCACGCTTCTCCAATTGCAAAAACAAATTGTTCTCACCAATAATCTTCCTCAACTCCGGACACGGAAATCCCTCACAATGCCTCTTCATCGCCGCCGGACAATTCACACCCGTAAACATCGTCGCCTGCCCTGTCGCCGATTGCGGAAGCCCTTCGACCCCCAAACACGCATCAATCGGTTTCGAGTGATTTGCAATCAAACGGCACAACGCCGGACAAACCTCAGGATTCACTGGGTTGTCCGTCGCTTCTTCGCGAAGCCCCACGCCGTCGATAAACAAGAATATCACCTTCACGCCCTATATTATACCATATCTCCGCCCAACAATCAATCCCCAAAATCCCCGCGGCACTTTTAATAAAGAAACCGCGGCAAAATCTGCCGCGCCTCCATCTAATCACGCTCCCTGCTTGGCATATTGCCTTTAGCCTCTAAGCTTGTCTAGCCTTCGCGGGGGAGCGGGGACGCCGCCCCCGTAACCTTGTTTCCTTATTGCGCATCACTTCCCCAAATCTGCCGCGCTCCCCCATCCCTCCAGCCCCTTCCGCCTACAACGTTAGCCAAAAGTTAGTAAGATTTTCCAAATTCTTACTAAGATTTTTAAAAATCTTACTAACTTTTCCTGGAAATCTTACTAAGATTTACCTGATGTTAGCCTTGAAAACACCTGACGTAAGCCAGTAATCGCCCTGACTTCTAGGAATATGACACCAAATCTGCCGCGCTCAGTGAACAAATTATCCCCCACAACCCGCATAATCCCCAAGTATGCGAAAGCAC
>CAVGIZ010000071.1:0-11167 GCA_963629255.1 Anaerovoracaceae bacterium | reverse complement strand
ATACCTTTTGGCTGATGTTGTAGGGGGAGGGGGCTGAAGGGATGGGGGAGCGCGGCAGATTTTAGTAGAAAAGGGGTGCACAAGTGGTCGAAAATATGGTATAATATGGGGCGTTATGGATTATCAGGTATTTCCAGTTGGTGCGTTTCAGGAGAACTGCGTCGTATTGTCGCGTGGTTCGAAGGCGTGGATTGTGGATCCGGGTGCGGAAGCGCCGCGGATTGAGTCTTATCTTTCGGAGAAGGGTTTAGAGCCTGAATTGATTCTTTTGACGCATGGTCACTTTGATCACATTGGTGCGATTCCTGCGTTGCAGGCGGCGCATAAGGGATTGCCCGTCTATGTGCATCCATTGGACGCGGCGATTTTGACGCATCCGCTGAATTGTTTTCCGCCGGATTATGTGGGGATTGAGAAGCCGCGGGACATACGCTCTTGTCGGGAATTGGGGGGCGTGGAGGTATTGGAGACGCCGGGTCACACGCCGGGTGGGTGTGCGTATTATTTTGCCGCGGAGAAGTTGGTGCTGACGGGGGACACGTTGTTTGCGGGGTCGGTGGGGCGGACGGATTTTCCGGGTGGGAGCATGGAGGCGTTGATGAAGTCGCTGGATAAGCTGGCGGTGTTGCCGGATGAGACGGTGGTCATACCGGGGCATGGTGGGATGACGACGATAGGGGCTGAAAAGCGGGGCAATCCGTATTTTGCGGGACGGTAAAGTTGGGTATTGCAATTTGGTCTAAAAAAGTGTATAATATACGCTTCTCCATTAGAAGAGAAAGGTACGACAGACAATGAAGCAAATTGGCGTTGGCATACTTGGGTTCGGGACGGTCGGTGCGGGCGTCGCGGATGGGTTATTGAAGCACCGCGACATTATGTCGAAGCGCTTGGGCGTCGACATTTGTTTGCGCAAGATTTCGGACCTCGACATCACGACGGACCGTGGGATTGCTGTGCCCGAAGGGGTATTGACGACGGATTCGAAGGGTGTGATTGCGGATCCGAGCGTGCAGATTGTAGTGGAGACGATTGGTGGCACGGGCATTGCGAAGACGCTCGTCTTGGAGGCGCTCAATGCGGGAAAGTGTGTGGTGACGGCGAATAAGAAGATGCTGGCGGAGTTCGGTCAGGAGATTTTTGAAACTGCCGCGAAGAACAACGTTGACATTTATTTTGGTGCGTCGGTGGGCGGTGGCATTCCGATTATTCGCGTGTTGCGTGAGGGGCTTGCGGGGAACGAGATTGAATCGATTCACGGCATTTTGAATGGGACGTGCAATTATATTTTGACGCGGATGGAGAATGAGGGTTTGCCGTTTGATGAGGTATTGAAGGATGCGCAGAAGCTGGGGTATGCGGAGGCGAATCCGTCTTTGGATATTGATGGTTTTGACACGGCGCACAAGGCGTGCATTTTGGCGGCGCTTGCATATGGGTTCCAGCCGAAGGTGGAGGATGTGGATGTGCGGGGCATTCGCAATTTGGCGGGAGAGGATGTGAAGTACGCGGCGGAATTTGGTTATCGGATTAAGCTCTTGGCGCGTGTGGCGAGAGTGGGGGATGAAGTGGAAGTGGGCGTGGGGCCGACGTTGGTGCCGATGACGCACATGCTGGCGAGCGTGAATGATGCGTTCAATGCGGCGTGGGTGAAGGGCGACATGAGCGACTACACGATGTATTATGGGCGCGGTGCGGGGCGTGCGCCGACGGCGTCAACGGTGGTGGGTGACATTGGGGACATTGCGCGGAACTTGGCGCATGGGGAGACGCGGTATGCGCGGGGCGTGCCGAATTATGCGGCGGCGTCTGTGAAGTTGCGTGCGGCGGGCGATATTTCGTCGTCGTTTTATTTGCGGTTTACGGTGGCGGACAAGCCGGGTGCGTTTGGGACGATTGCGGCGAAGTTGGGGGCGCATGGCGTTTCGATTTCGGCGGCGTCGCAGAAGAAGGAAAGTGGCGCGGATGGGTTTGTGCCAGTGGTGGTGTTGACACATGAAGCGAAGACGTCGGACCTGCAAAAGGCGCTGGAGGAAATTGTCGCGTCGGGTGTTATTCAAGGTGCGCCGGTTTCGTTGCGCGTTCTTTAATGAAGAGAGAAGACAGAAGAAATGAAAGTCTGTAAATTTGGTGGCAGCTCGCTTGCGAATGCGGCCCAGTTGAATAAGGT
The DNA here is from genome assembly GCA_963629255.1 of Anaerovoracaceae bacterium. GTDB lineage: Bacteria > Verrucomicrobiota > Kiritimatiellia > RFP12 > UBA1067 > UBA1067. The sequence continues at coordinate 8,997 of CAVGIZ010000071.1, read as the reverse complement.
AATTGATATTGTGTTGGCGGATCCATCGCGGCGGATTGTGGTGGTGTCGGCGCCAGGGAAGCGTTATACGGGCGATACGAAGGTGACGGACCTTTTGATTGCGCTGGCGAAGAAGGCACAGGCGGGGGAGAATACGGACCTTGCGTTTGGTGAGGTGGTGGAACGTTATGCTGAGATTGCCGACGAGCTTCATTTGGGTGATGAGATTATTCACACGATTGAAAAGGATTTGAAGGAGCGTCTGGCGCAGAAGGACGCGCTTTCCGCGGCAGAATTTATGGATCTGATGAAGGCGGCGGGCGAGGATAATAATGCGAAGCTTGTGGCGGTTGCGTTCAATGCGCGTGGGCGCAAGGCGCGGTATGCGAGCCCGCGTGAGACGGGGATGATTTTGATGGGCGAGTTTGGGGATGCGACGTTGGACCCGGCGAGCTACACGGCTTTGTCGCGCGCGTTTTCGAACTTTGATGGGATTGTGATTTATCCTGGCTTCTTTGGGTATACGAAGGAAGGGAAGGTCGCGACGTTCCCGCGCGGCGGAAGTGATATCACGGGGTCGATTTTGTCCGCGGCAGTTTGTGCGGACGTGTATGAGAACTTCACGGACGTTGATTCGGTTTATCCGGTGGATCCGCGCATTGTGCCAGAGGTGAAGGAAGGCATTCCGACGATGACGTATCGCGAGATGCGGGAGTTGGCGTATGCGGGGTTTGGCGTCTTCAATGATGATGCGGTGATTCCAGCGGTGCGGGCGCGTATTCCAATTAATATTCGCAACACGAATCATCCGTCGGAGCCGGGTACGATGATTCAGCAGTCGCGGCGCGTGGTGCCGGGGACGGTCGTGGGTATTGCTTCGCAAGATGATTTTTGCAACATCATGGTGGAGAAGTATTTGATGAACCGCGCGATTGGATTTGGTCGGCGGCTTCTCCAGATTTTGGAAGATGAGCACATTGCGTATGAACACATGCCGTCGGGCGTGGATTCGCAGTGCGTGGTCGTGAAGGGCGTGAACTTTCCGAAGGAGAAGGAACGGCGCGTGGTGGCGGCGATTCGCCGTGAATTGGAACCGGATTCGGTTGTGGTGGAGCGCGGCATTACGATTTTGATGATTGTGGGCGAAGGCATGTGCTATACGGCGGGTATGTTTGCGAAGGCGTGCTTGGCGCTGGCGTCGAAGGGGATTTCGATGTCGATGGTGAACCAAGGCGCGAGCGAGGTTTCGTTCATGATTGCGATTCGTGAACAAGATCGTGACGCGGCGGTGCGGGCGTTGTACGATGCATTTTTTGGGAAGTAAGCGCGGCGTTATTTTTGATTGAAAGGAGCCGCGGTAAAAGTGCCGCGGTTTTCTTTTTATTAAAGGTAAAATGAGAGGGTGGTAATTTGGGCGAAAATATGGTATAATATGTGGCGTATGACAGCAGAAGAACAGGCAAAGGCTATTGCGAAGGCGCTTGAAGAGCGTAAGGGCATTGACGTGAAGGTGTACGATGTGCGGGGTAAATCCTCGTTCACCGATTTCATTGTCGTGGCGACAGGTGCCGCGGCGCCGCATTTGAAGGCGTTAGTGGCGGAGTCGCAGGCGGCGATGAAGAGCGAGCAGATTGCGAGCTACCGGACGAGTGGTGACCCTGAGAGCGGGTGGATTGTGGTCGACTACATTGATGTGGTTGTTCACGTGTTTTCACCGGAGGCGCGTAAGTACTACGCGTTGGAGCGGCTTTGGGCGTAACGAGAGCAGGGCGATGACGTCGACAGTGTATGTCGCGAAGAACGTCTATGGCGGAGATGGCATGGGTCGTCTCGGCGATGGGCGAGTTGTCTTTGTGCCGGGCGCGTTTGCGGGGGAGACGGTGCGAGCGGAGATTGTGACGGAGCGCAAGGGGTATGTGAAGGCGCGGCTCGTAGAGGTGGTGGACGCGAGCGAGGAGCGGATTGAGGCGGACGGGCTTGTGGTGCCTGGGATGGTGTATGCGCGGATGAAGTACGCGGCGGAAATGCGTGCGAAGGAAGCGCAGCTGGCGGAGTTTTTTGAGCGCGCGCGGATTCAGATTCCGGCGATTGAGAATTTGACAGATGAGAAAAATGCGGCGCATTATCGGAACAAGGTGGTGTATCATTTTGGGAAGAGGGATGGCGCGTGGGTGATGGGGTATCGGGAGGAGCCGAGTCATGAGATTGTGGATGTGGTGGAGGACCCATTGGCGCGGCCGGAGATTAATGCGGCGCTTGGGGAGATACGGAAGAATGTGTTTCGATTGTTGACGCAGGGCGCGTGGGCGGTGAGGCGGTCGATTGAAGAGAAGGCGGATGTGACGATACGATGGACGGCGCGGACGGGTGTGAAGTGGTGGATTGGCGAGGCGAAGGACGATATTGTTTTGAAGGAGACGACGCTGAAGAAGGTGTTTGAGGTGCCGGCGGGCGGGTTTTATCAGGTGAATCCGGTGGCGGGCGAGGCGCTAGTGAAGGCGGTTGTGGAGGCGTATCAGGCCGTGCCGACGGGGGCGGTGTTGGATTTGTATTGCGGAGTTGGCGTGTTTGGTTTATGTTGTGCGCCGGTGAAGTTGACGGGGATTGAGAGTGGGCGGCGAGCGATTGAATTTGCGCGGCGGAATGCGGCCTCGCAAGGGTATGGCGCGGCACATTTTTTTGCGGAGCAAGTGGGGCGCTGTATGCGGCGGATTTCGATTGGGGAGAAGACGACGGTGATTGTGGATCCGCCGCGGGGCGGGTTGGAGCGTGGCGTGCCGGAGTGGCTGGGGGCGTCAAAAGCGCCGCGGATAATTTATGTGAGTTGCGACCCGGCGACGTTGATGCGGGACTTGCGGGTGATGACGCGGACGTATGAGGTTGAGGCGGTGAAGTGGGTGGATATGTTTCCGCGGACGGCGCGATTTGAGACGATGGTGGTGTTGCGTAGGAAGTGAGCGATGGGTGCGAAGGGGCTTATTATTGGAGGGCTTTTGGGGGCTTTGACGGGGCCGTTGGGGGCGATTATTGGGGCGGTGTTGGGGTCGAAGGCGGAAGAGTATTTGAAGGGTGAGGGATCGGTGCCGCGGCGCGTGGGGCGTAAGATTGGGGCGGATGGCGCGGTGCGGCGGCGCAATCAGATGATTTTTTGTGCGAGTGCGGCGGCGATGCTGGCGAAGCTTGCGAAGGCGGATGGGCGCGTGACGGTCGACGAGATTGAATCGGTGGAAGCGGCGTTTGTGCGGCTTGGGTTTTCGGCTGAGGCGAGGGAGCTTGCGATTAAAGTTTTTCGCAAGGCGAAGGATGATGCGGTCACGGTGTATGCGTATGCGAGGGAATTTGCCGCGGTGGTGCAGTCGGTGGAAGTGCGTGAATTGTTGTATGAGTTGTTGTGGGATGTGGCGTGTTCGGATGGGGTGCTCGCGCGGGAAGAGTTGAACATTTTGAAGGCGATTACATCGGACCTGAATATTCGTGCGCAATGGTTTGAGGTGATGGCGTCGGAGTGGTATGGACATGTGCGAGGTGAGCGTGCACAAGAGGAGGCGCCGCGGAAGGATGAGCTCGCGGCGGCGTATGAGGTTTTGGGCGTGGCGGCGACGGCGACGGATGAGGACATCAAGAAGGCGTATCGTGCGAAGGCGAAGAAGTATCATCCGGATGTGCTGCGGGCGCAGGGGTTGCCCGAGGGGATGATTGAAAAGGCGACGGCGACGATGGCGAAGATTAATGTGGCGTGGGCAAAGATTAAGGAGGCGCGGCGGATATGAAGAAGTTGAAGATTGCGGTGATTGGACGCGGGCTGATTGGTGGGTCGTTTGTGAAGGCGGCGGAGCGCGCGGGGCATGAGGCGGTGGCGTTTGATAAAGGAGAAGTGCCGCGGGTTGAGACGGCGGATGTTGTGTTTGTGGCGGTGCCGCCGAGCGCGGTGGAAGGAGTCGTCGAGGCGATTGTGCCGCGGCTGAAGGTGGGCGCGATTGTAGTGGATGCGACAGGCGTCAAGGGCTTTATTTACAAGGCGATGATGAAGTACGCCAAGAGCGAGGATTTTGTTTTTGTGGGTGGGCATCCGATGGCGGGGAAGGAGCGTTCGGGTTGGGCGAATGCGTGCGCGGATTTGTTTGATGGGGCGTCGATGATTTTGGTGCCGTATCCGACGTATGGTCGCGCGCCGCTTGATTTGTTGGAGCAGTTGTTCAAGGAGATGGGGTTTGCGCGCGTTGTGTATACGGACCCGGCGCATCACGATGAGATGATTGCGTTTACGAGTCAGTTGTGTCATTTGATTTCGTCGGCGTATGTGCGTGAGGGATTGGCGGCGGAGCATGTTGGGTATTCGGCGGGATCGTTTCGCGACATGGTGAGGGTTGGTGCGCCGGACCCAGATATTTGGACGGAGCTTTTCCTTTTAAATAAGGAAGCGCTGGTGCCGGTGTTGGATCGCTACATTGCGCGACTGGTGGATTTTCGTGCGGCGATTTCTGCCGCGAATGCGCCGCGGTTGCATGCGCAATTGGAAGAGGGCGTTGAAGCTAAAAAGAAGTTGGATGAAGAATGAAGATTGTTTCGCTTGCAAGTGGATCGAGTGGGAATGCGTACTGCGTCGTGAGCGCGGGGCGCGTTCTTTTGATTGATTGTGGGATTTGTTTTAAGTCGCTGAAGGAACGTTGTGCGGCGGCGGGGATTCGGCCAGATCAAATTGCCGCGATGGTGATTACGCATAGCCATACCGACCATGTAAAGGGGATTCCTGTTTTTCATAAGAATTTTCCAATGGTGCCGCTTTATGCGAATCTGATGACGGCGGAAGCGATTGCGTGGCAATGCAAGATGAATGAAGACGATTTTGTCGCGTTCGAGAATGGACAAGAGTTTGAAGATGGTCCATTTTCAATTTCGGCATTTTCGATTCCGCATGATACGTCCGACCCTGTTGGGTATCTTGTGAAGGCGGAAGGGCTTACGTATTTTCATGGGACGGATATTGGACTGCCGCTTGATTCGATTGGACTCAAGCTTTCCGCGGCAGATGTGGCGACCTTGGAATCGAATCACGATCCTGTTTTGCTGAGGCAAAGTGCGCGTCCCGAGAGTTTGAAGCAACGCATTGCGGGGCCGCGTGGGCATCTTTCAAATGATCAAGCTTGCGAGCTTGTGAAGAAATTTGCCGCGCCGAAATTGCGCAAGCTCAATCTCGCGCATCTCTCGCACGAATGTAACGCGCCGCACATTGCCAATCAAGCCATGATGGAAACGCTCGAAGAAATGGGGCGGCTCGATATCGCCCTTGATATATTGGCGCAGGACGTGGTTGGCGGCGAGTGGGAAGGATAAAAAACGATGCTGGACTTTCGTGGAATTTCTGTTCATTATGGTCATCAGGATGTGCTCACGGATGTGACGTTTCGCGTGAATAAGGGCGATCGCGTTGGGATTGTCGGTCCGAACGGTAGTGGCAAATCGACGCTCTTCAAAATCGTTCTTGGCGAAATGTCGACCGACACAGGCGAGCTCATCATTGAACAAAATCCACGCATTGGTTGGACGCGGCAGAATCCAGAACCTGACACGCCTGAAGAGACGCTTCTTGAATATTCGATCCGCGGCATTCCTGGGCTTTCTGAAATGGAAGCGGAGATGCAAGAGCTGGAAGCGGACCTTGAGGATCCGGCCAAGATGGCGCGTTATGGCGAGCTGCAAACCAAGTTTGAACACCTCGGCGGCTACGACATTGAAACGCGCGTAAAGGTGGCGCTGGGCGGGCTGGGCTTTGCGGTTGATGAATTCAATAAGCCGTTCAAATCGTTCTCGGGTGGTTGGCGCATGCGTGCGGAATTGTCGCGCGTTTTGGCGTCGAAGCCGGATTTGCTCCTTTTGGATGAACCATCGAACTATTTGGATTTACCGGCTGTTGAATGGTTGCAGAAATTCCTCAAGGCGTATGATGGCACGTTGATGCTCATTTCGCATGACCGCTTTCTTTTGCGGACGCTGACCTCGACCATCGTGGAAGTGGACGCGGGCACGGCGACGCGCTATGAAGGCAATCTTGATTATTACTTGCGCGAGCGGGAAGTTCGCTATGAACATTTGAAGGCCGCGAAAGAAAATCAAGACCATCATCGCGAGCAACTCCAACGTTTCGTGGACCGCTTTCGCGCCCAAGCCACAAAGGCCGCGCAAGCTCAATCGCGGCAGAAATTGATTGACAAGATTGATGAAGCGCGCATCGTTCTTCCCAAGCGTTACACGCAATCGGGTCGTTTGCGTTTGGCCGAGCCGCCACCGAGCGGAATCGAAATGTTTCGTTGCGAGGATCTTGGCTTTTCGTATGCGGTCGACCCGCCTAAGTTCATCTTCCGCGGCATTAATTTCAATATTGCGCGCGGCGATAAAGTTGCGCTCATTGGCTATAATGGATTGGGTAAGACGACGCTCATGCGCGTCATTGCAGGGACGCGTCAGCCGACGGAAGGCAAAGCTGTTTTGGGTCATAACGTGATTCCTGGCTATCTTTCGCAAGAGTTCGCCGAAACGATTCCACCCGATGTCACCGTCTATCGCAATGCGAAGAATGCGTGGGACGCGCATGGCGGTGGGCCTGAAAAGATTTTCCGCAATCAGTTGGGGGCTTTCGGCTTTGATGAAAACGATGTGGAAAAGCCCGCGGGCGTGTTGTCGGGCGGCGAAAAGATTCGTCTTGCGTTCTTGCGTCTTTTCTTGACGGCGCCGAACTTTCTGCTTTTGGACGAGCCGACGACGCACCTTGACTTGGATGGGCGACGCCTCTTGCAAGACGCCTTGCAGAAGTATACGGGCACGATTCTTCTTGTCTCGCATGACATCGATTTTGTGCGGGCGGTTGCGACAAGCGTTTTGGAAATCACGCATGAAGGGATTCGCCAATTTCCCGGTGGTTACGATTACTACTGCGAAAAGCGCGCGGAACTGGATGCGGCCAATCGTGGGAAATGTGCCGCGCTTGGGGCGAAGCAAAAAACTGCCGCGGACGAACCGAAGAAGGAAGAGAAACTTACTTCCAAAGAGTTGCGTCAACAACGTGCCGCGGAACGTGCCAAGTTCGCACCTAAGATGCGCGAACTCAAGAAGCGCGTCGAGACGGCCGAAAAGAAAATTGACGAACTCCAAAAGGCGCTGGATGAGGCTTCAGCGGAATTGTTCAATCCGACGCCGACGACAGATTTTGCCGAGGCGAATCGTAAGGTCCGCACGCTTCAATTTGAGATTGATCGCTACACGGCTGATTGGGAAGAAGCCGCGACTGAGTTGGAAGCGCTGACCAATGGGAACGGGACTTGAGGCGTTCCAGTTGTTGAAATTTTGGATGGTCAGGGATTGACAAGGGTGGTCAAAATATGATATAATATGCGGCGAATTTTTACGGAGAAGAAGAGATGAGTGCATTGATATTGACAGGTTGGGGTTGGAAAGAATACCCTGTTGCGGCGGAAGCCTTGAAATGCTCGCGCAACACGGCGCGGAAGTATCTTGAGGAGGGGGCGAGATGAGGGAAAAGGGGGCTTTAGAATGGTGCGGAGAGGGGGTTTTATTGGGTGAGGAATGGGGTTTTGACGGGTGTGGGATGGGCGGAGAAAGATTTTTGGTCAAGACTGAATGTAAATTTGGTCAAGACCAAATTATAAATCAGTCAAGACCAAAATCAAATTTGGTCAAGACCAAATTTCTTTCGCGTGGGCGAATCGTACCAAAGTTTGCCGCGGAGGCGACTTATTTCTGCCGCGGGGGCGACCAATTTGAGGGGGTCTTTTAAACATAAAGGAGGTTACAATGGGTAAAAAACTAGATAAGCAAGGTGATAAGAAAGTCATTGAATACGTCGTGGAGAGTAAGTTCCAACCCTTGACGGGGAAGACGATTGAAGTGCCGCGGATTGTGGATATGCCCACGATTAAGATGGAGGCTTTGATTGCGAAGGGGATTGAGCGTGGATATTTTCGTGAGAGGGAGGATTTGGTGTTGGCTGATTTTCGCACGATGATGAGTCTTGTGATTAAGACGCTTCAAGAGGGGGCGGCGGTGAATTTGGATGGGTACATGCGTTTGGAGCCGTATTTGAAGGGGAATGTGAATGAGACGGGGAAGACGACGCGGGAGGCGAATCCGTTGGCGTTGAAGGTGAAGGTTCTGAAGAAGTTGAAGCTTCCGTATACGACATACGAATGGCGATTGAAGGGAAGTCGCATTCAAAAATAACCGCGGCAGATTTTGGGGCAAATAAGTAAGGGGAAAAACAATGAATGAGAAGGAACAGTTTGTGGCGCTTTTGAAGGCGACGGGGCGTAAGGGAATTGATCAGGTGCTTTCTAATTTGGAGACGCTTGGATTTTTTGAGGCGCCGGCGTCGACGAAGTTTCATGGGAGTTATGCGGGTGGGCTTTTGGTGCATTCGATGAATGTGTTGAAGGAGGCGCAACTTGTGAGGGAGGCGCAGATTAAGTTGAGGCCGGAGCTTGAGGGGAAGTTGCCGATGGATTCGATTGTAATCGCGGCACTTTTGCATGATGTGTGCAAGGCGGAGATTTATAAGGAGACTAAGAAATTCCGCAAGGATGCGAATGGGAAGTGGGAAGAGTATGAGGCTTATTGGGTGGATCATACGCATTTTCCTGTTGGGCATGGGGAGAAGAGCGTGATTCGGCTTTTGTGTTGGGGATTGGAGATGACGGAGGATGAGATTTTGGCAATTCGTTGGCATATGTCGGGTTTTGAGATTCCGCCTGGGGGGAGTGGGATGTCAAACTATTCTGCCGCGAACGAGAAGGCTCCGTTGTTATCGGTTTTGATTGCCGCGGACATTTTGGCCAGCCAGCTGTTAGAGAAATAAAACGCGGAGGGCTGGGAGAGCGCAACCCAAGGTTTCGGGGGGTAAGTTGAAAAAGTGACCCCTCAAAAACTTTCCAAAACCCCTCCAATGGGGGGTCCCAAAAATTCAATTGTCAAAGATCAAAAGTAACCCGCGGGGACAAATGAAACGAA
>CAVGIZ010000070.1:0-11182 GCA_963629255.1 Anaerovoracaceae bacterium | reverse complement strand
CTGACCTATCTCGGCGTTGGCTGTGTGATTGCGCGTTCGGCATCGACGTAAGTTTGTAAGATTCGTTTGAGGGTTCGGCGACAAACCCTCCCCGCGGCGGGAAAAGTGCCGCGGGTTACTTTAGCTGGTTACAGCCTTGATCTTTGACAATTGAATTATTTTATCGCGCTTGCGGCGCTGCCGCGCCTGAAACTGCCGCGGCCCCTAATAAAACAAACCCTCCACGACACTTCTGCCGCGTGCGTGTGTAATTAGATGCTCGCCAAAGTGCGCCCCGATGCAATCGCCCGTACGACGAGGGAGGCGCCGCTCGCGCAATCGCCCACGCAATAAATGTGCCGCGCAGGGTCGGGAAGAAGGGCTGTCCGCGGCGTCTGGCCGAGCATCAATTGCTTGACAATCGGATGGGACGCCGGGACGCCCGTGAAGCCCATCGCAAGCAGAACGAGGTCCGCTTCGATGACTTCTTTTGTGTTTGGTTGTGAAGTAAATTTGAGTGGCTTGCCAGTCGGAGAAAATTCCCAATTGACGGTTTCGACTTCAACGCCTGTGACGGCGCCGCGTCCTTTGAAACGGAGGGAGTTCAAGTTCCAACGCCTCTCGCAACCTTCGAGATGGCTGGAGCTTGTGCGCAGTTCATACGGCCAAAGCGGCCACGGCGTTGAGGGGCTACGCGTTTCGGGTGGGCGCGGCATAATTTCAATTTGCGTCACGCTTGTGGCGCCTTGGCGAATCGCCGTGCCGACGCAGTCCGAGCCCGTATCACCGCCGCCAATGACGAGGACTTTCTTGCCTTTCGCATCAATAGGGAGCGCGACAGTTTCTCCGCCCAAGACGCGATTTTGTCCGCCCAAGAATTCAAGCGCGAGATAAATGCCGCGGAGTTCGCGTCCAGGGATTTTGAGGTCGCGCGCAGCGGGCGTACCAATCGCGAGGACGACGGCTTGGAACGCGTGCGTCAAATAATCGGCGGAGACGTCCTTACCAATTTCGGTGTTCGTCACAAAGCGGATGCCTTCGGCTTCGAGGATTTTGCGGCGGCGGTCGATGAGGGCCTTGTCGAGTTTGAAGTAGGGAATGCCATAACGCAGGAGGCCGCCGATGTTGCGTTCCTTTTCATAGACGGTCACGTTCCAGCCTTGGCGGCGCAACGTGCGCGCGGCGGAAAGTCCCGCCGGGCCCGAGCCGACAATCGCGACGCGCTTACCATTTTCTGCCGCGGGCGGTTCAGGCTTGACCCAGCCGTTTGCAAAGGCCGTGTCGATGATGAGCTTTTCCGATTGGCGCACCATGACCGATTCTTCATCGAGCTGGCGCACGCAACACGATTCGCAAAGGGCCGGGCAAATGCGCGACGTGAATTCAGGGAAGTCGCTATTCTGCGAAAGAAGTTCGTAGGCGCGGCGCATGTCGCCTTTGAAGACGGCGCGATTTTGATCGGGAATGAGATTGCCGAGTGGGCAACCCGCGCCATGACAGAAAGGAACGCCGCAGTTCTGGCAGCGCTCAACTTGCGCGTGCAAATCTGCCGCGGTCAAGGGGCGTTCCACCTCTTTGAAATCGGTGCGGCGTTCAGCTACGGGACGGTAATAATCATGAATGCGATTCATTGTATTCTCCTTTTCTGCGCGGCATTATTCTTTCACGGGCACGACCTTAACGAAGCAAGGACGATAGGTTGACCACGCGCCCAAAATACGTTGGGCGAGCGGCGATTCGGTGCGCTTGTAATGTTCGAGGATGAGTTCCTTGAGTTCGTGTTCATCGTTCGAATTGGACTCGACGGTCGCGAGGTCAATCGAATCCAGATTGCACCGCAAATCGAAATCGCCCGACATGTCCATCACATACGCAACGCCGCCTGTCATGCCCGCGCCAAAGTTGACGCCCGTCGAGCCCAAAATCACGACCTTGCCGCCTGTCATATACTCGCACCCGTGGTCGCCCACGCCTTCCACAACCAGCGTCACACCCGAATTACGAATCGCGAAACGCTCGCCCGCCTGGCCATTCAAAAAGATCTTGCCCGCCGTGCCGCCATACGCAATCACGTTGCCCGCAATCACATTCTCCTCCGGCCGAAAGCCCGTCGCCTCATACATGGACGGATGAATCGCAGGTCGCACCGCAATGATGCCACCCGAAATCCCCTTGCCCACAAAGTCGTTCGCCTCGCCATCCAAATTGAAGGTGATGCCCTTGGCCAAAAACGCGCCAAATGATTGCCCCGCTGTGCCGCGGAAGTTGACGCGAATCGCCTCGTCCGCCAATTTTGCCGCGCCCAAACGCGCCACCACTTCGCCCGAAAGCTCCGTCCCGACCGTACGATTCACATTGTGTATTTCACGATCGAGGGAAACTTTCTTTCCTTTCTCGACCGCGGCAAAATCAATCGCTGGCAACAATTCATGCCGATCGTAATCATCGAAGACATACGGATTCGCGCCCGCTGTAAAGTGAAGTGCCGCGCCCTTTTCTTGTGCGAGGACACGCGAAAAATCAAAGCCCACCGCGCGATCAAGTGCCGCGTTCTTTTCGAGCAAATCGGTGCGCCCCACCGCTTCCTCAAGCGAATGCAACCCCAGCTGGGCCAGGCGTTCGCGCACGTCCGTCGCCAAGAGGCGCAAGAAGTTGACGATGTATTCGCTCTTGCCTGTGAAGTGTTTGCGCAAGCATTCGTTCTGCGTCGCAATCCCAACAGGGCACGTATCGCAATGGCAACGCCGATCTTGCACGCACCCAAGCGACACGAGCAACGTCGTGCCAAAACCAAATTCCTCCGCACCCAAAATTGCCGCGATCACCACATCGCGCGCCGTCTTGATTTGACCATCCACTTGCAATTTGACGCGACCGCGCAAATCGTTCTTGACCAATGTTTGCTGGGCTTCGGCGAGCCCCAACTCCCACGGCAAGCCCGCATGCTTCATCGACGTAAGCGGCGCCGCGCCCGTGCCACCATCAAAGCCCGAAATCAAAACAACATCCGCATGCGCCTTCGCGACGCCCGCGGCAATTGTCCCCACGCCAGCTTCCGAAACAAGCTTCACCGAAATGCGCGCACTCGGATTCGCACACCGCAAATCATAAATGAGCTGTGCCAAATCTTCAATCGAATAAATGTCGTGATGCGGCGGTGGCGAAATCAAAGTTGTGCCTGGCCGCGCATGACGAAGTTTTGCGACAAATTCATTCACCTTATGCGCCGGCAGCTGCCCACCCTCGCCTGGCTTTGCGCCTTGCGCCAGCTTGATTTGAATATCCTTTGCATTGCGCAGATATTCAATCGTCACACCAAACCGACCCGACGCCACCTGCTTAATCCCGCAGTTCGCATCTGTTCCAAATCGCTCCGCATTCTCGCCGCCTTCGCCCGAATTCGACATCGAGCCAATCGAATTGAACGCGCGCGCAATCGCTTCATGCGCCTCAGGCGAAAGCGAACCCAAGCTCATCGCACCGCCCACAAAATGCCGCATGATCGATTCTACACTTTCGACATCATCAATCGAAATGCCATCAACTTTGCGGAACTTGAGCAAGCCCCGCAACGTGCAACTCCGCTTCGTCTGGTCATCAATCGCGGCAGAATATTCAGCGAATTTCGCGGCATCATTTCCACGCACCGCCAAACGAAACGCACTCACTGTCGCGGGCGTCCACAAATGTTCTTCCGCGCCTTTGCGATAACGATATTGCCCGCCCGCCTCCAGCAAGTCGCCCCGCGGCACTTTTCTCGCCGCCTCGCGAATACCCTCTTCAATCTCTTTGAAACCGCGCCCGCCCACACGCGACGGCGTCCCCGCAAAACACGCATCCATCACGTCCTTCGCCAAGCCCACCGCCTCAAACATTTGCGCGCTGCGATAACTCCTCAAAGTCGAAATTCCCATCTTCGACATAATCTTCAAAAGCCCCTTGCTAACCGCCTTGATGTAGTTCGATGCCGCGGCAACTTTATCGCCCTTGCCCGCCAGCGCCGCCACCACCTCAAGTGCCAAATACGGATTCACAGCCGTCGCACCATACCCCAGCAGCACCGCGAAATGATGCACCTCGCGCGCCTCGCCCGTCTGCACAATCAACCCAACCGACGACCTCAACCCCGCCGTCACCAGCGCACGATTCACCGCCGCCACCGCCAACAACGACGGCATCGCCAACGCCGCGCCCTCCTTCAATTCAGGCTTATCCGACAACACCAAAATCCGCGCACCCGATCCAACTGCCGCGACCGCATCCCCCGCCAGCCGCTCCAACGCCACTTCCAATCCGCCATCAAAATACAGCGGCAAAACCTTCACCGGAAAACGCACCTCATCCGCCTTCGCAATCCGCTCCAGCTCATCTTCCGTCAATACCGGCCGCCGCAACTTAATCAGCCGCGCATGCTCCGGCGTCTCCTCCAACACATTCCCCAAATTCCCAATGTACGTCATCAGCGACATCACCAACTCTTCACGAATCGGATCAATCGGCGGATTCGTCACCTGCGCAAAAAGCTGATGAAAATAATCGAACAACGTCCGCCGCTCACTCGACAAACATGCCAGCGCCGCGTCATTCCCCATCGACCCTGTCGGCTCCTTGCCCGTCTTCGCCATCGGCTCCAAAATAAGTTCGATATCCTCATCCGTATAACCAAACTGTTGCTCGCGCGCCCTCAAATCGTCTGGCACCTGACTCGGCACAATCTCCGTGAACAACCCCTGAATCGCAATGTGATTTTCTGCGACCCACCGCCGATACGGACGCCGCCGCGCATACTTCGTCTTGATTTCCGCATCTTCCAACAACCGATGATTCGGCAAATCCAAATACACCATCGACCCTGGTTTCAAACGCCCACACCGCGCTACATTATCTGGCGGCACATCCACAACGCCCGCCTCCGACGCCAAGATGAACATGTCATCCTTCGTCAAAATCCACCGCGCGGGCCTGAGTCCATTCCGGTCCAACGCCGCGCCCGCCGTCACACCATCTGTGAACGCCACCGCCGCCGGCCCATCCCACGGCTCCATCAGCGCCGAATGATACTCATAAAACCCACGCACATCATGCCCCATGTGATACTTCGTGCCCCACGCCTGCGGCATCAGCATCAACATCGCATGCGCCATGTCGCGCCCCGCCGCCACCAGCAACTCAAACATGTTATCGAGCGACGCCGAATCACTCTGCCCCTCGCGAATAACTGGCACCACCTTCGAAATCTCATCACCAAACAACGGCGACGCAAAACTCTTCTCTCTCGCCTTCAACGCATTGATGTTTCCCTTCAAGGTATTGATCTCACCATTGTGCGCCAGCATCCGGAATGGATGCGCCAATTCCCAAGTCGGAAATGTGTTCGTCGAATACCGCTGATGCACGAGCGCAATCGCCGAAACAAAATCCTCATCTGCCAAGTCCAAATAAAACTTCTCCACCTGCGGCGCCAATAAAAGCCCCTTGTACACAATCGTCTTCGCCGACAGCGAACAAATGTACCCACTCTTCAGCACCTTCTCCATCTCGCGCCGAATAATATACAGCCGCCGCTCCTCCGTCACATCCAAAAAGAATTGACGAATCCGCGGCATCGTCTCGCGCGCCACTTCACCAATCGCCGCGGGCTCAATCGGCACCTCTCTCCACGCCAAAACTGCCGCGCCATTTTCCGCGGCAATTCTTTCCAATTCCGCTTCTTCCCCAATCCCACCAAACAACATCCCAATCGCAAACTTCTCAGGAACTGCCGCGCCCATCACCTTCCTAAAAAATCCAAACGGAATCTGCATCAACAGCCCCGCGCCATCACCCGTCTTCGGATCATTCCCCGTCGCGCCACGATGCATCAAACGCTTCAAAACCGTCAGCCCACCCACAACGACCGACCGCGTCGCCTCATTCTTTAAATTTGCCACAAGCCCGACGCCACACGCATCGTGCTCAAAGCGGGACTCATACAATCCCTGCACCGGCTGCCCAACTTCTTCTTGCTGCTCAACTTGCTCTTGCATATCTTTGATCCTTTTTGATGAGACCACAGAAAGAAAAGCAAGAACCGTGCCAAACGCCCCCACCTCCTCCCATTGCACCCCAAATCCCCCAATTTTATACATCCTATGTAATAAAAATGCCGCGCCTTTACACCTCCCCGCGCACAAGTTACGCGCGTAACTCAGCTAGCTTACGCGCGTAACTTACCAAAAGTACGCGCGTAAATCTGCCGCGGGAAGAAAAGATTTATCAAACTATGAACGAAAGTTTAAATTCCCTCTTGCAAAGCGCGGCGAAAATATGCTATAATATGCGCCAATGAACGCAGAAGTCTACAATCGGTTTGGTTGGTGGCGCCCCGGGTCGTTGATCCGCTTGGGCGTAGATGTGCGTTAACAAATAAAACCTATTCCCAAAAGACCTAAGAAAAAGGCGGATCGCTCGAAGTGGAGTGGTCCGCTTCGTGTTTCGTTGTATTCAGAAGGTCGCAAATAAAAACAAAAGAAAGCAAGGTAAAAAATGTTGAAGTATTTGACAGAAGACGAGTTTGGTGCGCGCGTTGCGGGTGGTGCGGTGACGAGCGTATATCGTGAGTATTTGGCGGATCGCGAGACGCCGAGTGCGGTGTTGACGCGGGTTGCGGATGAGGACGGGGTGTTTTTACTCGAGAGTGTGACGGGTGGGACGACGTGTGGGCGGTATTCGTATTTGGGGATTGAAGGCGCGGCACTTTTTGCGGAGGACGCGAAGGTAAATCCGCTCGAAGTCGTGCGAAAGGCGATGGGAGCGCGGCAGTTTGTAAAGGCACCCGAGTTGCCCGAATTGCAAGGCGGAGCGGTCGGGTATCTCGCGTATGATGCGGTGGGGACGTTTGTGCCGCGGGTCGGATTGGTACGCGAAAAAGGAACGCCGCTTGCCGCATTTTTGATGACGAATGTGATTGTCATTTTTGATAGCGTGCGCCAGACGGTGATTATTTCGTATGTGACGGGCGTGGATGAATCGAAAGACGAGACGGTGCATGCGGCATACGAACGTGCACAAGCAAAAATTGCCGCGGTGTATGAGCGCCTACTCAGTGCAGAATCGATTGCGAAGTATATGGCCTCGCGCGAAAAAAGTGCCGCGGTGCCAACGATTAGCGAGTTCCAAAGCGAGATGACGGAAGAAGAATATGTCGCGATTGTGGAAGAATGCAAGTCCGCCATTCGTGCGGGCGAGGTGATTCAAATTGTGCCATCGCAAAAGTTTACGGCGCGGACGACAATTTCTGCGCTGTCGTTGTATCGGGCGTTGCGGCTGGTGAATCCATCGCCGTATAATTTTTATATGCGCCTTGGTGGGCGGACGTTGATTGGTTCATCGCCTGAGGAGCTCGTGAAGTTGCAAGGGCGCACGGCGTATACATCACCAATTGCAGGGACGCGTCCGCGCGGAAAAAGTGCCGCGGAAGATAATCAACTTGAGGAAGAATTGCTAGCCGACCCGAAGGAACGGGCGGAGCATGTAATGCTGGTCGATTTAGGTCGAAACGATTTAGGACGCGTATCGAAAGCGGGGACGGTGAAGGTGGCGTCGTATGCACAGGTGGAACGGTATTCGCATGTGATGCATTTGGTGTCGCGTGTGGAGGGCGAGCTGGATAAGGGACGCGATGGGTTTGATTTGTTGGAGGCCGCGTTCCCTGCGGGGACGTTGACAGGCGCGCCGAAGGTGCGGGCGATGGAGATTTTGGCGAAGTTGGAGAAGTCGCCGCGTGGGATTTATGGGGGCGCGGCGGGGTACTTTAGTTATACGGGCGATATGAATTTTGCGATTGTGATTCGCACGATGATGATGCAAGGTGATAAGGTTGAGATGCGTGCGGGCGCAGGTATTGTGGCGGACTCCAATCCACACGCCGAATATCGCGAGACAATCAATAAGTCAAAGGCCATTTTTGAAGCGGCGAAATTTGCCGCGACACTCTAAAAAAAAAAAGGAATACAACAATGATTCTGATGATTGATAACTACGATTCGTTCACATACAACTTGGTGCAAGAGATGTGTGCATTGGGGGCGGATGTAAAGGTCGTGAAAAATGACGCGATTGATGTCGCGGGAATTGCCGCGCTCAAACCAAGTGCACTCGTGCTTTCGCCAGGCCCCGGCAACCCCGATTCGGCAGGCGTGACGCTCGCGGCAATCAAAGCGTTTGCAGGCAAGATTCCAATCTTCGGAATTTGCCTCGGCCATCAATCGATCGCACAAGCATTCGGCGGAAAAATCGTCCCCGCCAAACGTTTGATGCATGGCAAGACCAGTCGCATTCATCACGATGGGCGCGGCATTTTTGCAGGGCTGACGCAAGACTTTGCCGCGATGCGGTATCATTCGCTTGCGGTCGATCGTGCGACGTTGCCTGATTGTTTGGAGGTGAGCGCGGTTGCGGAAGATGGCGAGATTATGGGGCTTCGCCATAAGACGCTTCCAATTGAATCGGTGCAGTATCATCCTGAATCGATTGGCACGCCCGAAGGCCTGCAACAGCTCCGCAACATCCTGGGCCTTGGCGCGGCACAAGAAACGGCAGCAGAACGTCAAGCCTATCGCACGATGACCGCCATTTTGGAAGGACGTGTTTCCGAACGTGAGCTCAGCGAAATGTTGACCGAAGCAAAAGACCGCGCAGTAACAGTGGACGAGCTTGTAGGTTCCGCACGGGCCATGCGTGAAGCGGGCGTACACATCAACTTGGACGGCGTGGATGCCGTTGACATCGTGGGTACAGGCGGCGATGGGCGCGGCACTTTCAATGTGTCAACAACCGCGGCATTTATTGCATCAGGCGCGGGCGTGACGATTGCTAAACACGGAAATGTGGCCTCGACTTCCAAGTGTGGCGCGGCAGATGTTCTCGCCTCGCTTGGCTACGATTTGAATGCATCGCCCGAAAAGGTCGCACGCATGATTCGCACGATTGGAATTGGATTCCTTTTCGCAAAGAACTTGCATCCCGCAATGCGTTTTGCCGCGCCTGTTCGCAAGGCGCTTGGCTTTCGCACCATCTTCAATTTGCTCGGGCCGCTCACGAATCCTGCGGGCGTGAAGAAGCACGTCATCGGCGTTTACAACCCAAAGCTCGTCCCAACAATGGCCGAAGCCTTGCTCCGCTTGGGCTCAACGCGTGCCGTCACCTTTTCAGGCGAGGACGGCATCGATGAAATCGCGCCCTCTGGCCTCACCTTCGTTTCAACTCTTCAAGATGGAAAAGTCTCATCCACCCTTCTCAATGCAGGCCAAATTTATGGCGAACAATTTTCCGCAAACGCGCTTGCAGGCGGCGATGCAAAAGAAAACGCACGCCTTCTCACTGGCGTTCTAAACGGCTCCATTCGCGGCGCCTATCGCGCAGCCGCAATCGAAAATGCCGCGGCCGCAATCCATGTCGCAGGCCTTGCCCAAACATATGCGGATGCACTCGCGCTTGCAACTATCTCGCTTGATTCGGGTCGCGCCATTGCCAAGCTCACACAATTCTTGGAGGCAAAATAATGACGGACATTCTTGAAGAATTGACGGCGGCACGGCGCGAGGACGCACGAAAGGCCGAAGCGCTGATCTCGTATGATACGCTACTGAAACGCATTGCGTGCTTGTCCCCAACGCGCGACTTCCGCGGCAGTTTTTCTACAACAAAGGGAACGTATCACGTGATGGCGGAGCTCAAGAAAGCATCGCCTTCAGAAGGCTTGATTCGCGAAGAATTTGAACCTGTCAAACTTGCGCAAGAGCTTGTCGGAGCAGGCGCCGCGGCACTTTCTGTTCTCTGTGAGCCGCATCGCTTTTTGGGCTCGCGTGCGTATTTGACGGCAGTGCGCGAGGTCGTCGATGTGCCGCTTCTCTGCAAGGATTTTATTTCGACGCCATATCAAGTTGCGGCGGCCCGTGCAGCGGGCGCGGATGCAATTCTTCTCATTGCTGCAGTCCTGAATAATGCCACGCTCCAAGCGCTAAACAAGCTTGCGCACGAATTCGGAATGGCCGCGCTTGTGGAAACGCATACACAAGAAGAAATCCGCCGCGCAGTCGATTTGGGCTTTCAGGTGATTGGCGTCAACTGCCGCGATTTACGCACCTTCCATACCGACCCATCCATCACCGCGGACTTGCTGGGGCTCATTCCATCGGATCGCACACGCCTTGCGGAGAGCGGCCTTCGCACATCGCAAGATCTCGCCACACTTTCTGCCGCGGGGGCGGATGGCTTCTTGATTGGCACAACGTTGATGCGTGCGGCGCAACCGGGACAAAAACTTGCGGAACTCATAGGAAAGGAGACTTCCAAATGAATCGCATCCAAGCACTCTTTGCCGCGAATCGCGCGACCCACAAACCTACCTACGTCGCCTACCTCACGATGGGCGCGCCGACCCTCCGCGGCAGTTTTTCCGCCGCTGAGACGCTCCTTCACGAAGGTGTTGATATTCTCGAATTGGGCGTGCCATGCGACAATCCCCATCTGGACGGCCCCATCATTCGCAAAGCCTCCAGCCTCGCCCTCGCGAACGGCACCACACTCGCGACCATCCTTTCCGCCATCCCCACCTTACGCGCGGCACATCCCACAACTCCACTCGTCCTCTTCTCGTACTGGGCGGCCATCAAAACTTACGGGCTCGAAAAATTTGCCGCGGACGCTGCACAGGCTGGAATTGACGCCGTTCTCATTCCGGACCTTCCTGATGATACGCGCGACGAACTCTTGTGCGTCTTGCGTTCACACAGCCTTACACTTGTTCCGCTGATTGGTCCTACGATGGATGAAGCACGTATCCAAGAAAGTGCCGCGGGGATGGACGATTCATTCCTTTATGCCGTGACGATGAAAGGCTCGACGGGCCAGCACCTTGCGCCCTCAACCGAACTTGCCTCGCGCTTGGAAACAATCAAAAAGTTGACTTCGCTTCCCGTTGTAGCAGGCTTTGGCATTCGCACCCCCGAAGAAGGCGCACGCATCGCGGCTCATTGCGACGGCTTTGTCATCGGCTCCGCGTTAGTCGAACGCTTCATGGCCACCACTACATTTAGCTAAGAAGCTAAATCTCCTACCTTTCCACCCTCCACATTTTGCGAAATGTGGACGGATTTCCGCGGCACTTTTCCCCAAAAAATCTCTATGTTCTTTATGTTCTACACGGCTAAAATCTCTCCCC
>CAVGIZ010000069.1:0-11347 GCA_963629255.1 Anaerovoracaceae bacterium | reverse complement strand
GCGAAGGTGAGGACAAGCTTAGTGGCGGATGATAATATCAAGCCAGGGACAGCGGTTTGATGGTGGGACGTGAGCGTTGGTTGGGCGGGGCTTTTGGGGCGAAAGCAAGGATGGGGGCATTTAGGTGGAGAGAGGTTAGATTGCTTACGCGAAGAGAAAAACTGCCGCGGGGGGTTGAGTGTTGGTCGGAAATATGATATAATATGCGGTCTTGAAAAACTTCAAGGGTTTTTGAGGTTTGGAGACATCAGATTCAAATGAAGAAGATTGGTAAGAAGACGGCTGTCGCGGCCGTTCTTGGCTCGATTTTTAGCGTCCAGAGCGGGGCTTCGATTGCGAAGTACCTGTTTCATTTGCTGGGTCCTGGCGGGGCGGTGACGCTTCGTGTGGGGCTGGCCGGGATTGTGCTGGCGCTGATTAATCGTCCGTCGTTACGGCATTTTCGTGCGAAGCAATGGAAGTGTGTGATTTTGTATGGGATGTCGATTGGGCTGATGAACATGGTGTGGTATTACGGGATTCAGCGGGTGCCTCTAGGGGTGGGTGTGACGCTTGAATTTATTGGGCCGTTGACGTTGGCGTTTTGCATGTCGCGCAAGGCGGTTGATTTTTTGTGGGCGACATTGGCGGCGGTTGGGATTGTTGGGATTGTGCCGTGGACGGATCCGGGGGAATGCGATTTTATTGGGATTGGGCTGGTTTTGTTGTCGGGCGTTTTTTGGACGATGTACATTGTGATGACGGACAAGATTACGCGATTGATGAGGCCGAAGGATGCGGTGACGATTGGGCTATGTGTGGCGGCGCTCGTGGTGCTGCCTGCGGGGCTGATTTCAGGCGACCTTTTCCATTTGGATTGGAAGCTGCTGCTGATTGGGTTTTCGGTTGCGCTCTTTTCGAGCATACTGCCCTTCTCATTGGATTTGTATGCGATGAAGGGATTGCAAGAAAAGACGTACTCGATTTTGATGAGTTTGGAGCCTGCGGGCGCGGCACTTTCTGGTTTTATTTTCCTCGGCGAGAAGCTGTCGCTTGTGCAATGTTTGGCGATGGTGTGCGTGATTATGGCGTCGATTGGTTCGACACACACGAGCGAGAAATAAGGCGCGATTCGTTAGGCTGACGCGACTTTGTTGAGGGCGTCGCGGAATTCGGCGAGCGTGTAGGGCTTAGCGAGGAACGCGTCGTACGGATGGGCCTTGAACATTTTCTCCATCGTTTCGGGTGCGGAGCCTGAGGCGACGATGATCTTGACGTGGGGCGCGGTTTGGCGCATCGCCCACAAAAGGCGGACCGTGTCGAAGATGCCGAGGTGGGCATCGAGGACGATGGCCTTGATGTTCTTCGTGTAGCGGCGGAGGACGTCGAGGGCTTCGCGGCGGTCGCGTGCGACGTGGGTTGTAATTTTGAGCGCCTTGCAAATGATGCTCGTTGTTTTGAGAATGGCTTCGTCGTCGTCGACGATGAGGAGTTCGCCCATGAACGGCGCGGCAGTTTTTGATTTGCCGGTGATGACCTCGCGGCTGATGGGTTTCATTTTGAGCGTTGGGATGGAGACGGGCAGATTTGTCGCGGGAAGGTAGATGGTGAATTCGGTGCCGCGTTCGACTTCGCTTATGACGCGGATGCCGCCGCCGTGGGCTTCGACGATGGTGCGGACGGTGGCGAGGCCGAGTCCGCGGCCGAGGCCTTTCGAGGAGACGTAGGGGTCGAAGAGGCGGCGTTGGAGTTCTTCTGGGATGCCGGGGCCGTCGTCGATGATACGGAAGGCTACGCCGTCCCCTTCTGGGATTGGTTTTTCGGAGCGGAAGGTGAGGGCGTCCTCGGTGGTCATGTGATAGGTGCCGACACTGAGGGCGATGGCGCCTGGGTTCTTGCCGATGGCTTCCGCGGCGTTTTTGACGATATTGAAGAGGACCTTCCAAAATTGGTTGAGGTCGACATCGACATCGGGGAGATTGGGGTCTTCGTGGAACGTGATTTCGATGTTGGGTCCGACGAGCTGAGAGGCGAGCTGGCGGACGTCTTCGAGGACGAGCTTCGGGTTGGCGCGCTGGAGGTTGATTTTGCTTTCGCCGGCGAAGGTCATGATTTCGCGCATCATGGCCGAGCCGCGGCGGACCGAGTCGCGAATGGTTTCCATGGCGGCTTGTGCGCCGTCGTTATTGGGGATTTCGGCCGCGGCGGATTCGGCGGAATTGAGGACGATGGAGAGGACGTTGTTCATGTCGTGAGCGATGCCCGCGGCGAAATTGGTGAGGGATTCGCGCTTGGTGGCGTCGGCGACATGTTGCTCTGCGATGAGGCGCATGCGGTGTTCGATGGTGTCGGCCGTGACATCGCGCATGAGAGCAAGAACGAAGTGGTTGCTCATTTTGGAGAAGCGCACTTCAAAGTGGCGGCGCGGTTCTTCGCCTGGGGCGGCCGCGGCGCCGGGGACGTTGGGCGCGGAAATGTGGAGGTGGCCGATTTTGCCTGTCTCGGCCGTTTCCTTGATGGTGCGGCGGAAGTTGGCGACGTTTTCATCGCCATAGACAGCACGGAGAGGTTCTTCGCCGATGATGATGCCAGGCATAGGCGGGACGTCATCGAGTTCCTTTGTGATGGAGATGAGGCGGCAGTTGGCGTCGCCGATGAAGAGGCCGTCTGGGATGGCGGAGAGGAGGGCTTTGTGGCGGGCTTCGACGTTGGCGAGGGTCACAGTTTTTGCCGCGATGGCTTCAACGAGGCGGTTCACCGAATCGGCCAAGACCGCGAATTCATCTTTGCCTGTCCATTCGATGTGTGGGCAGTCGATTGAGAAGTCGGTCGAGGCGAGCTTTTCGATGTCTTGCGTCATTTTTGTGAGCGGGTTGAGGAGGAGGCGGTTTTGAATCCAGAAAATGGGAAGGACGAAAAAGATGCCGCCGATGGCGATGAAGAAAGCGAGTTGCCAGACGGCCATACGGGTCGCGGCAGAAAAGACTTTCGGGAGAGAGACGGAAAGGACCGAGACGGCGTTGCCGGAGATGTCGCGAAGGACGAAGACGGATTCGAGCGGGTTAGAACGAAAGACCCAGAAGGCTTGGGAGTCTTCTTCATCGGGAGCTTGCTCGATGGCGTTTTCGGTGAACATGGGGGCGATGCCGAAGCTGGAGCGCATCGTGGAGCGCGAGTAGTGGCTAGGGTCGTGGATGTCGTGCGGGTCGTGTGGGGCGCAGGGTTCGGTTTCGGCGTGGACACGTGGGCGGACGTCGTTATGAATTTGGACTTCGAGGCCCGAGGAATGTTGCTTGTCGATGTTGGCGATTTCGGAGGTGGTGAATGGGATGCCGACGAGGAGGAACTCGTTTGTGCCGCTGGGGATGATGGCGGAGTTGTAGAGGCGCGTGTCGGTGCGGAGGATGCCGGTGGCGATGCCTTCCGCCTTGGGGGCTTTTTCGCGGCGAATTGCGACGATCCAGTTGTGGAGGACGGCGCGGTATTCGTTGAGGGTTTCGGGGAGGACGGGCTCGATGGAAAGTTTGTTGTTGGCGCGGCGGGTATAGCCTTCGATAAGGGTCGCGGCGGGGGTCATGCGGATGACGAGGCTGAAGGGTGTGTCGGGGTCATCGATGATGTCGAGGGCTTTGCGGTTGGTGGATTCGGGCGTGGGGAAGACCTCTTTGACGGCGTCGCGGACGCGGTCGGACTGGCGTTGGATTTGGGAGGTGACGCGCACGCCGACTTCGCGAACTTGGGCGGCGGTGTCGTGGACGAGATTAGAAAGGACGAAGCGCCCACCGATATAAAAGACCGCGAGGAAAAGCAAGAGAAAGACAGCCGTCACGATGGAATAGCGCGTGCGAATCGAATGGACCATGCGATAGAATGCGAGGGAATTATACCAATGTTCAGATTTCTTAGTCATGAATTTCTCCGTTGTGACCAAAGCCAAATAAGGAAGACAAAAAGGACGAGTGCACAGGCCGTACTGATGCGGGCCGTGCGTAGGTAACTGTAGGCAACTTCTTCGCCATGCTTTTCTTTTGCCGCGGGAACGACCACGGTCGCGACGGGCGCTTCGACTTGCAATTCGCCGCGGTTCTGGGTGGGGGCACTCTTTTGTATCTCTTCGAGGCGGGCCTGCTCCTTGCGCGCCTTGCGTTCGGCGTAGGCGGCCTTGGCTTCGCGGCGGGCGGCGGCACGTTCAAACGCGGCGAGTTCTTTATCTTCTGTCGCATCAATCATCTTTGCGCCTCCTTTGATGCGGTATACGCTGGGTTCAATTCGTCCGCGACAAGCATCCAAGCGTAGGTGAAAGGTGGTTGCGGGCCAGGCGGAAGAGAGGTGTTCATCTGGCTCGAGGTCTTGCGGCGAAGGCGCATATCCCAGTTGAAGTTGATGCCGTTGCCGCTAAAGATGAGGGCTTCGTCGCGGCAGATTAGGCAGCCGTTCAGATTGAAGGTGGAGCCGCTGCGACCCGGCGTTCCCATGATGGCGTGGTTGTTGTAAAGAATGGCATCAATCGTTGCAATGCCGGAGGAATCTTTCACGGCTTGCATCAACGCATCGCTACAGACCGTTTCATAATAGCGGCGATCGTAAGAAAGCGTATCCGTCAAGACATAATCTGCTACATCTTGGTAATAGCCGCCGCCGCGCCAACCAGTTTGCACCCATTCTTTATGCGTCGTTCCCGTGTATGATTTGGTGGAGCGAATCTTACCAAACTGCCCCGAGGCCGAATCGTAGCCACCGGGGGCTGCTTCTGCGAGAGTCGTAGAAAGGCCTTCTACTTTTTCGATGGCGGTATAGTCGCCCGCAAACGTGGATGGATAGCCAATATTCTTATCGCTTTCGTCGCATGCGTAAGAGTTTACAACGGACTCCGAACCAGGCTTGATGTAGCTATCGACCGAGCTATGCCAAGAGGAATCAGAGCTGTCGCCAATAATAATGTTGCCCTTGGCCATCAAGCCCAACATGTCTTTCGATGTGTTTGACTCCTCTTTTTTGGTATCGTTCTCATCGCTCGTGTTATCGCGTCCGCTCCAAGTCGGCGCATTGACATAATTGATATCGCCAATGATGTGAATGTTGCGCCCCGCATAAATAGTGCCTTGCCCTTGAACGTAACCCTTGATGAGCACATCAGAATCAATGACAACAGGCCCATTAATCTTGATTGGATTTGCCGCGGTCCCAACGAGAAGAATTGCGCCGCGATCCGCATTCGTCACGACACCCGAAGGCCCCGCTTCATTGCGGCTATGATAAGCATTCACCGTACCGCCGTTGATTGTGTGCTCCGTGCCAGCCGTATCCGTATAAGTGACAGATGGATACGTCAGTGTACCATTCTGCTCCTTTGCGTAATCAACGTAACTACTCAGTTCTGAAATGTAAGGCATTGGAATCGGCGTTGCTTCTTCATTGACAATCGTTTTGCCAGAAGATGCGGCCGTCATCGTCTTGGTAATATTGCCGCCGCTCGCAGGCGCATCATACGCTCCATTTGTATCATAATCCGTCGTATCTGGCCGCGCACGCGTATTCTGCGAATTTGAACTGCGATAACTCGACGTGTTATAAATGCGCGGACGGCTCAACGTGACCGTCCCCGTCGCCCCCACCTCATCATTAATAGCCGCGTAAATAAAACCATTCACGGTGGACGAACGCAAATCCACGTCACCATTCGCACGCATATCCCCATTAATCGTAATCGAGCTACCATTCATCCAACCATAGTTATTTACGAAATACGCATAGTCAAACACCTGGCTCTGCCCCGTACCAAACGCAACATGCTCCAAAATTGTCGCCGTCACTTTCATCCCATCGCCATGCGTATAAACCGCCGTTGCCAAAATCGGTACAATCACACGAATGCCCGCATTCAAATGGTCGGAATTACTACAATTCTTCTCACAAAGTTCAATATAATTTCTCGAAACGGAAACATACACGATGCAATCATTGACGGCCACCTCATCCGAAAGCTCGTACGTACTAAACCAGTCATTATAAATCTTGGAAGACTTCGGGTCAATCTTGACAGATGTCGCATTACTCGTGCCAATTTTATCCTTGTAAAATTGATACCAAATCTGATCTTTCGCCTGTTCAATGGCACATTGCGCAGCCAAGCGGCAACGGCTCCGCGCCAAATGAATACGCGTTTGCCGCGCGGCATTCGACACAAAAAGAAGCGTCCCCATAATAACTGCCGCGGCAACAGCTATGAAAATAACGGTAAGTGGAAGAATAAAACCTTTTTTCATTCGTCCACCCCCACCGTATCATAAAAAACGTTCTCTGGCTCACCTAAATTCCAACTTTGTACCGCGCCAAAAACAGGAATTACCACGCGACTCGCCGCCGTATATTCATACAAACCGCGCTTAACCGTTCGACTGAGCCGAACAGGAATCAAAATTGGCAAGTTAGACCCCTTCTGCGTCTTGCCAGTCGCCAACACTTCTTGAATGGTCGGACTCGCCATCTTCACAAAATCTGCCGCGGGATACGTCACCGAACGCTTATCATTTCGAACACGCATCGTCCCAGAATCAAGCCCCATCACATCAAACTTTAACGACCCCGACGCGCCCCCCACAGTCCCTTGCGTCACCTCAATCTTATGCCAAGGCGAAAGTGCCCCCGCCCAATACGCATTGCCCCCCTCATGATAAGTATGGAACAACAAATGCTCACGCTCCACCCGCATATCAAGCGACGCCTGCGCCACACAAAACGCATTCGCCACAAGCCGATGAATCCCCGTAAAAAATGTTGCGACCGCCGCCATCGCAATCACCATAATGGAGCTTGCAATCATAACCTCCAAAAGCGTAAATCCCTTGCGTGCCCTCATCATTGCACCTCCCAAGGAATACGATCTTGCCCCGAACGGTCAACATAAAGCGTATGATAATCGGAAAGCCTCATCCGCTTCCCTTCGGCCCCCCACTCCACATCCGCATAAATTCGCTTTTGTTGCGGAAAATCGCTCGTATGCTCAGAAAGGCCCATCTTACTCGTCAGCAGAACATCATTCGTCATCGGGATCAACGCCACCGCGACCATCAAAAGCGCAGGCTTCCCATCGAGCCAAAGTTCGGGCGCGGCAGATTTTGGAACCTCATACGCCGTCACATTCCCCGTCGACCACGTCGTCTTATCCGTACTCGCATTCCGACTAAACCCCGTGCGATCACTCGTCAGCGCATTCTTGTTATATTCGCTCGGCAAACTATCATACGGCACATTGAACGTCTTCCAAATCGCATCCCACGCCAGCGAATCTGCCGCGAGAAGTTGTGCATTTTCCGTCGCAATCTTTGTCGCCATGGGAATTCCATTAAGGAAACCGCAAACAGCCAACATCAGAATGATGGCTGTCGTCACGATACATTCCGTTAATGTGAACCCCTTATGCATCCTTCTTTTCTTGTTCCCCTTCTGGATAAACCTTCTTAATTGCCGCGCGAACTGCCGCGGGCTCCGCCAAATAAAACCTCACCGGCGCACCAATCGCATCCGTCACCGCCCGACGCAACTCCGCATCCTGCGGCGACAAAATCACCACCAAAACAAGCTCGCCCAACTTCGCAAACGGCATCACCCCACGCACCTTCATGAGCATCTCCGGCACGCGCTTCGCCAAATCCTTATCAACATCAAAAACATCCAACGGAATCGGCACAAATCCATACTTATCCGCAACCCGCGCAATCATCTTCTCCAAAATCTCGGGATGCTCTTTTTCAATCGTCGCCAACGCCGAAACAAGGTACGGATTCTCACTCTCTGGAAACGCCCGAATATGCTCCGCGACAGCCGACTCCCCCAATTCCTCCGCCAACGCCGCCTCACTCGTACACGCCGCCGAAAAAGTGCCGCGCGCATCTGCCTTCGGGGCCTCAGGCGACAAATCAGGCCTCGGTGCCGCGGCCGCCCGCACCTTCAACGCCATCGCCTTCGCTTCCGCCCCTTCGCACGCCTCCAACTGCGGCAAAAGTGCCGCCGCCGCCTCCGTGTCCCCTTCCTTCAATAAAACACGCGCAAGTGCCGCGACCGCCTTCTCAGCCTTCTCCTTCTCCCCAAGCTGCGGATAGACGACCGCCAAAAACTCCAAGGTCGTCCGATCATCCGGCATAACCTTGAGCATCTCCTCAAAGTACGCAATCCCTTCCTTCAACCGCGCATCAAACTTGACTGGCTCGCCCATTCGCCCTCCTTATCTTCACTTTTTCTCGCCCCAATCAAATTTCGGCGGCGATTTCTCCCGCCATTCCTTCAGCGAAATCATTGTCCCAGCCGAATCTTTCCCCGCCAAATACGCCTCATTCACATATTCGCGCTTCTCCTTCATCTGCGCCAAAAGCGACTTAATCTCCAACGTCGCATCATAGCACATATCAAGGACCTCCTTTTGCGTCTCTTCGTCGCACCCCATCTTCAGAAGTTCGACCGAGCTCAACAAAACTGTCGCGGGCTGCCCCAACGCATGACAGAACCCAGCCAAGGATTCCATCACCACGCGCGAACGTTCCGCACGAATCTCCGCCAGCTCCAACCGCCGCGAAAGTTCTCCGTCATTCTTATTTTCTTCTGCCATAGTAAGCCTACCTTTTTCCTTTTTATTTCAACTTAACCGCCCGCCAACGAGCCCATATTGAAGATTGGCAAGAACATTGCAATCACAACGACGCCAATAATCGAACCCAAAAAGACCATCAAAAACGGCTCCATCAACGAAGTCAATGTCGACAAAAGCGTCTCCACTTCCTCGTCATACGCATCCGCAACCGAATGCAACATGTCCTCCACACGCCCCGACTTCTCGCCCGCCGCCAGCATTCTCACCAAAATAATCGGCATATACGGCTTCCCCTGCAACGCCGTATTCAGCTGGTTCCCCTGCTCCACTTCCTTCCTCGCCAGCGACACCGACTTCTCCAAAACCCGATTGCTCAAGGACCTCGCCACCACGTCCAACGCCTTCAAAATCGGCACGCCCGCCCCCAACATCTGCGCGAGCAACCTCGCAAAACGCCCAATCGACGACTTCAAATTCAACTGACCAAACACCGGCATCTTCAACATATATTCATCAAATATATAATGCCCCGCCTCCGTCTTCTTCCACTTCAAAAACGTCCAAACCGCGGCAATTATCGACGGAATAATAATATACCACCACGCCTTCGTAAACTCCGAAATATCCACCAACGACTGCGTCAGCCCCGGCAACTTCTGCCCCGACCCCGCAAACATCTCCGCAAACGTCGGCACCACAAACTGAATCAAACCCCAGCACAACGTCAACGCAATCGACAAAATCACCGTCGGGTACGTCATCGCGCTCTTCACCTTCCGATGCAACCGCGCAGAACTTTGCAAAATATCAGAAAGCCGCTTGAAAATCAACGCAAATTGCCCCGACTGTTCCCCCGCCAGCGCCATGTTCACATACATCTCATCGAAAATCTTCGGAAACCGCGCCAAACCCTTCGAAAGCGGATCTCCCCCCTCAATCGTCTTCAATAATTCCCCCAAAACCTTCTTAAACTCTGGATTCTCGCACTGTTCCTCCAACGTCTGCATCGTCACCAAAATCGACATGCCCGCGCCATTCATTGACGCGACCTGCTTCGTAAACGGAACCAAATCCCGATTCTTGATCTTCTTAATGCCGTTTATCTTCAGCTCTGAAACCGACCCTGCCATTTTATTCGCCTCCTGTCACGGCAAATGCCGCCTCAAGTGAAGTCAACCCCGCGCGCACCTTAATCATGCCCGCATCCTTCAAAGTGACCATCCCTTCTTCCAACGCCGTCTTCCGCAACGCCTCCGCATTGCCCCCCGTCTCAATAATGTGCCGCACCTTCGGCGTAATTGGCAACACTTCCATCATCGCGCCACGCCCCTTGTACCCCGTCCCATGGCACTTCACACACCCAACCGGCCCATAAATCTGCACACCCTCAAACGGCGCCGGGTCCACCTTATTTGCCGCTAATAGCTCCTTATCCACCTCAACCGGCTGCTTACAGAACGGACACAACCGCCTAAACAAACGCTGCGCCTGCGCCAAAATCAAGGAACTGGCCAACATAAACGGCTGAATCCCCATATCAAACAAACGCGCCACCACGCCGCACGCATCATTCGTATGCAACGTCGACAACACCAAGTGCCCCGTCAAAGCCGCCTTCACCGCAATATCCGCCGTCTCACCATCACGAATTTCGCCCACCAACACAATATCCGGGTCCTGACGCAACACCGAACGCAAAATCCCCGCAAACGTCAACCCCTGCGCCACATTCACATGGCACTGGTTCACGCCCGCCAATTCATATTCCACCGGGTCCTCCGCCGTCACAATGTTCACATCCCCCTTGTTCAAATCCTGCAAACACGAATACAACGTCGTCGTCTTGCCCGACCCCGTCGGCCCAGTCACCAAAATGATACCATGTGGCTGGTCAATCGCAAATTTCATCGCCTTATACGCATAATCATCCAACCCCAGCGACGACAAACCAGGCGCCAAATTCGCCTTATCCAAAATACGCATCACGACCTTTTCACCGTGCACCGTCGGCAAAATCGAAACACGCACATCCACCTCTTTCTTCAGCGCCCTCACCTTAAAACGTCCATCCTGCGGCTGCCGCCTCTCCGCAATATCAAGGTTAGACATAATCTTAATACGCGAAACCACCGCATTATGCAAAGCTTTCGGCGGCGCCGGCCGCTCCACAAGCGCCCCATCAATCCGATACCTCAAACGCGACGTCTTTTCCAGCGCCTCAAAGTGAATATCCGATGCCTTCGTCTTCAACGCCTCAATCATCATCGAATTCACCATCCGAATAACCGGCGCTTCCCCTGCCGCATCTAGCGACGCATCAATCTCTTCCGACGACTCCTCTTCCGTCCCAACCGCAGAAACCTCAACATCCGCCTCCTGCCCACGCATGATGTTCTCAAGCGCCAACGCCGGATTCGACGCATCAGCCCGCGCCTTAATGCGCATCATAACTTCAGCTATTTCCGCCTCAGATACAACAACGCACCAAATATTCCCACCACAAATCCTCGAAATCTCTTCCCGCGCCGGCAAATCAAACGGATCCGCAAACGCCACCGTCATCCGATCCCCCGTCTTACAAATCGGAATCGCCTTCGCCTTCGTCCAAAAATCAACGCCCTTCCCACAAAGCATCTCCTCCGACGGCGTCAATCCAACAGGAATCACCATCGGCGACATCGAAAAGTAATCTGCCGCGGCAAGAACCCTCGCCACGGGATCGGAGATCCCCTTGATCTCCGCTATCGTCTTTCGACCCGGTCTAATCACATGTAACGCCAT
>CAVGIZ010000068.1:0-11416 GCA_963629255.1 Anaerovoracaceae bacterium | reverse complement strand
AAGAGTGCCTCGCACCCGCCTATGGCACAAACTTCAACGTCCCGCCGACCATCAAATCCTCATGTGTCAAATGAATGCCTTTGATGTGCTTGCCATTGAGCTCGACGCCCGCGGCAAATTTCCCAGGGGCCGTCACAGCCGTCGCATCAATCGTGAGGACCTTGCCATTGCCCAGCGTGATGCGCGCCTTCTCCACAAGCGGCGTCGACCAAATATACCCGCTCGCGCACGGGTTGAATGGATAGAACCCAAGTGCCGCGCACACATACCACGCGCTCATTTGCCCGCAATCATCATTCCCACTCAATCCATCGGGACGATTCAAATAGAAGCGCGCATCAATCTCGCGAATGATTTCGGTCGTGCGTTCCGGGCGTCCCAAATATTGCCAGAACCAAGGAATGTGGTGACACGGTTCATTGCCATGCCAGTACTGCCCAATCACCTGTTCCTTCGTGAACCATTGCAAGTTGCCCGAGCCCAGCCGATTGTGCTTGGGATCAAAGAGCTGCCCCAAACGCTTTTCAAAAGCGCCGCGCCCGCCCATCGCCTGAATCAATCCTTCAGGATCTTGAAAGACGTGCCACGAATATTGCCACGAATTGCCTTCCGTAAAATCATACCCATCGCCCCAGCCCGCATGATACGGATCAAACGGCTCGCGCCACTTGCCATCCGCCCCACGCGAATTGACAAGGTGCATCGTCGGCTCAATCAAATTCTTCCAACTCTGCGAGCGCTTCCTAAAAAATGCCGCGTCCTCTTTATGCCCCAGCCCCTCCGCAAAAAGTGCCGCGCACCAATCATCGTAGGCATACTCAAGCGTTCGCGAACAGGCCTCACGCGGCGCGGAGTTCGTCGTGATGTAGCCATACTTTTCAAGGTCGGGCCACGTCGCACAATTCATCTGCGAATTCATATTCGTGAGCGTCCTCTTCACCGCCTCATAAAGTTCGCCCACCATCTCGCGCGGCACCAATCCCTTCGACCACGCATCCACAATCACCGGCACCGCATGGTTCGCAATCATACAATCGATCTCTTCATTCGCCAATGTCCACACGGGCAAATAACCATTCTTGTGATATTGATCGAGAAACGAGGCCAAAATATCCGGCACCACGTCTGGCACCAAAATCGTATAGAGCGGATGCAACGCCCGGAACGTATCCCACAACGAAAAGGTCGTGTAACGTTTTGCCGCGCCCACATCGCTCATCACATTCGGATGCGCAAACGTGTGATACAGCGCGGTGTAAAACTTCGCCTTGCGCTCCTCCGTCGTCTCCACATCAATCTTCGAAAGAATCTTCTCCCACGCCTGATGTGCCGCCTCCTTCACCGCGGCAAAATTCCAATCGCTAATCTCCTTCACATTGATCTTGAGCGCATCGCGATTGAGCGTAAATGAAAACGCCACCTTCGCCTGCACGCTTTCCCCCACGCCCACATCATCAAACGCAAACACATACCGCGGCGCCGTCTCACCCTTCTCCTTCACGGGTTCAAACTTCTCCAGGCTCGTCCACGGCCGATCAAATTGAATCGCATACGCAAAGGAGCGCGCCTCCCAACTGCGGTGTCGAGCCATCCCCGCAAGCCCCGTCTTGTCCGCATAAAGTTCATGCCCATCCATCTCCACGCTCGCCGCCCGCACAGACTCCTCCGCACGCCGCACAAGTACATATTGCAAATCAACGAGCACCTTCAATCCCTTCGCGCCCTTCCGCGTCCAACGATGCATCGCCAAATGTTCCGACGCCGTCATCTCACTCGCAACGCCACCCGCCTCCAACGCATAATATCCTGGCTCGGCCTTCTCATTCGCATGCGAAAACGTGTGAAGCTTTTCATCGTTCCAATCCTTCGCCTCACCACAAAATGGAAAAAGCAAAATGTCCCCCAGCGCGGGATGCCCCGTTCCATTCAAATGCCATTGCGAATACCCCGCAAAGTGCACATCGTCATAACAATACCCACCCGACGCCGTATTCTTTTTCCCATACGTATCCGGCCCCGGATTCAACATTCCCAATGGATACGCCGCGCTCGGCGTCGTGAACCCATCGCCCACCGTCCCCACAAATAAATTCACATACTTTGTCCGCGGCACTTCTGCCGCGCCCACCGCCACACAAACTGTCGCTCCAATAATCATCATCAACTTTTTCATAATGCCTCCTGCTGTATCCTAATTGTTTTTTGTTACCTCGAAAATCGAATCGACGTCACCGCTTGATGAGCCGTCGCAAATGCCAACGTCAAATTGTATCCACCTGTCGGCCCATCAATATCAAGAACCTCTCCCGCAAAGTAAAGCCCCTTCACCTTTTTCGATTCCATCGTTTGCGGATTGACTTCATCCAGCGCCACGCCCCCAATCGTGACAATCGCTTCCTTCACAGGCCGCGGCTTCAAATTCTGAAATTGCAAACGTTCATGCGCAAACCAAACTTCAATCGTGTAAGCCTTCAAATTTTGGTGTTCAATGAAACGCTGGCAATTATAAACTGCCGCGCCACTCAAACCAAATCGTTCACAATCAACTTCACCACGATAATCAAACAACACCTTTCCATTCGCATCTAAAACCTTCGCGCGTCCATCTTCAAAGCGCCGCCCCGCCAAAGCTGTGATGCGGCGGTCAGTCGTCTCAAGCCCAATCAAGCCTGGCCGATACGGCGTAATACGATGCCCCAAAGCGCGCGCAAAATTTTGCCCATCGCCCACCGATCCCGTCTTGGGGTAGCTCACGCCGCCCGTCGTCAAAAGAACATTGTCCGCTTCAAGCGCAAAGTTGGGCGTGCGCAAAAGAAAAGTGCCGCGGCTCGTGCGCTCAACTTGCGTCACCGCGCAGTTCGTCAAAATCGGCACAGACGCATTACGCAACAAATCGCCAAACGCATGCACAATCGTCGCGGCCTTGCCATCGGCTGGAAACATACGCCCATCCGCCATCCGCCGCACCGGCACATTCAAGTCTTTGAAGAAGCGAATAATCTGCCGCGGACCACACGCACGAATCGCACCCGCCACAAACTTCGCACACGGCCCCACGTCCGAAAGAAATTGGTCCGCTGAAATGTCGCGCGTAAAATTGCACCGCCCATTCGCAGTCATAAGCACCTTCGCACCCAACCGCGCCTTGCGTTCAATCAACAAACACGGCACATGTCGCCCAGCCGCAACCGCCGCGGCAAACATCCCCGCGGCACCCCCACCAACAATCGCAAGCGGAACAGAATCGTGAATCGGTTTCATCTCAAAAATCCTAACACTAACATATTAACAAGCGTACAAAATATCCGCAGGCGGCGCCGCCGAAAATGTGACGCGCTTCTTCGTGCGCGGATGAAGAAAAGAAAGTTGCACCGCATGCAAAAGCGTTCGCCCCGCACGCTTCTCGTCCGCGGCACTTTTCCCATACAAATTATCCCCCACAATCGGATGACCCAAATGGGCCGCGTGCACACGAATCTGATGCATCCGCCCCGTCTCAATCTTGAATTCCACAAGCGCCAGCCCGCCCCGCTTCGACAGAACCTCCCAATGCGTCACGGCCCTCTTCGCATCCATCCCATTCACCGCCATCCGCTTCGCATCCCACGGCTTCTTCCCAATCGGCGCATCAATCGTCCCACGACCTGGTTTCAACGCCCCATGCAAAACGGCAAGATACGTTTTCTCAACTGTCACATGCTGTTCAAACTGTTCCCGCAAATTCAAATACGCCGCGCGCGTCTTCGCAAACACCATCACCCCACTCGTCCCCGTATCCAACCGATGCACCACCCCCGGCCGCGCCGCACTCCCCACATTCGCAATCGCCGGGCAATGCGCCACAAGCACATCCGTCAACGTGTTCACCTCATGCCCAGGCGCCGGATGCACAATCATCCCAGCAGGCTTATTCACAACGATGATATCATCGTCCTCAAACAAAATCTCAATGGTCGCGCGCTCTTTCATGCAAGTGTCCGTGCCAAAATATGATCGTGTCCATCCACCGACGCCACACGATGAAATGTCTCGCCTTTTTCTGCGCCCGCCGCAATCGTCACGCGCACCTTCTCCCCCACAAACGTCTCCGAACGAAACACAATTTCCATCTCGCGTGGATACACCACAGAACAAGGATCCATCATCCATTCAATGTAGTGAACATTATTGACGTGACCATTCAAATCAATGTGCGCATTCATCGCCGCAAATTCCGCCTCCTTCACCTCCGCGGCACTTTCTGGGAACCTAAGCCGCGGCGAAAATGGCTCCAGCCCCAATACCGCCTCGCCCTCCGGCAAGTCCTTCGCAATCGTAAACACGACTTCCGGAATCGCCACAATTCGCCTCGTCGCCAAATTGATAATCATCCATTCACTCGTCGCAACGCCCAACACTTCCTGCGTCTCAACCGACCGCAAAATAAAATCACGCCACGCCACAATCTTGCGTCCCCCGCGCGGATACGTCTCCACATCCACCTTCTCTTCCCACCGCGGATACCGCTTCATCTGCACCCTCAGCCGCGTCAACACCCACGAAATGTTCTCCCCCTCCGCGGCAAAATTCGACCGCGAAAATTCCAACGACTCCGCATGCAACGACGCCGCCTCTTGCAAATAATTGCACACGCTCGCCAGCGTCGCCTGACCCGCCGCGCCACATTCATACGACCGCACCTGAAATAAATAATGTCCTCGAATCTCTGCCATTTTATTTCGTCTCCTTCCTATTCCCAACTCTTGATATGCGCCTCGCCCGCACAAATAAATTCATTCCCCACCAAAAGCGTCCCATCCCTTTGAATTCCCCCACACACACCCTCCACCGGCGCACAATCCCCATCCGTCTGAAACACCGCAACCTTCTTCCCCTTCAACAAATCCACCTCCTCAAAGTCCGCATACACCGCACCAAATCCGCCGCGCACCCACGCCCCATGCCGCGCCTCGAGTGCCTTCAAAATCGCCTCAAGCACCTTCTCCTTCTCAACCGCCGCGCCCACTTCCAACGCAATCGACGTCGCCCGCTCCCGAATCCCTTCCGGAAATTCCACCTGATTCACATTCACGCCAATCCCCGCAATCACACCGTTCGCCGCCCTCTCGCACAAAATCCCACAAATCTTCTTTCCCCCCACCAGCACATCATTCGGCCACTTGATCGCGGCACTTTTCCCCAGCACCTCCTTCACCGCGCCCGCCACCGCCAAGCCCACCACCAAGGGCAACGTCGCCACCTCGCTCGGCTCCTTCTCCCCCACATCCAGCACAACCGAAAACGTCAAATTCAATCCCTTCGCCGCATGCCACGCATGGTCCAGCCTCCCGCGCCCCGCCGTCTGAAACTCCGCCACAAACACATCCCCCGCCACGCCTCGCCGCGCATCCAAATTCGTCGATCCCGTCACATCCTTATGAAATATCCTCATGCCAAAAGCTCCACAGAAAAAGGCCCATCATTCACCAAACTCACCATCATGTGCGCCCCAAACTTCCCCGTCCCAACCCTCTCCGCACCTAAACTCTCACGCAACTTCGCCACCACCCGCTCATACAACGGCTCCGCCAACTCAGGCCGCGCCGCACCCGAAAACCCAGGCCGCCGCCCATGCACCGTATCCGCATACAACGTAAATTGCGACACCACAATCACACTCCCGCCAATATCTTCAAGCGACCGATTTATCAGCCCCTGCTCATCTTCAAATAACCGCAAAACCGGAATGCGCGCAGCCATCTTATCCGCGGCACTTTCCGTATCACTGTGTGTGACACCCAACAGAACGAGGTAGCCTCGCCCGATTTTTGCAAGCTCCTCGCCCTCAACCGAAACCGCCGCGGAACTCACACGCTGTATCCAAGCCTTCATACGCCGCATATTATACCATATTTCCGCCCAGAATACAAGCGCGACTGATGATTTTCAAGCCTAAATTTTTTCGTCTAGCTGTTCCATTTTTTACCCCAGCTGTTCGTTTGCAAAAAATCTCGACCCAAAAATCTGCCGCGCTCCACCACCCCTTCAGCCCCCTCCCCCCCACAACATCAGCCAAAAGTCCATAAGATTTTCCAAATTCTTATGGACTTTTTTAAAAATCTTATGGACTTTTTCTGGAAAAGTTATGGACTTTAACCTAAATTCACCCCCTAAACCACCTGACGTCCCCCAGTAATTCCCCTAAGCTTACCCCTAAGCGCGGCAAAAATAAGCAGAAAACCGCGGCAAAACTGCCGCGGCTCCTTACTTTTTTGTACTTGAATGATTAGAGCGCCGCCAGCATCTTCTTCATGCGCTCAACCGCCAGGCGAATCTTCTCCAAACTCGTCGCATAGCTCATCCGCAAGAACCCGTTTCCGCTCTCGCCAAACGCCCGCCCCGGCACGCACGCCACCCCAAACTCCTTCAAAAGCTTGAGCGCAAAATCCTCATCGCTCAGCCCCGTCTTCTTGACGCTCGGGAAAATGTAAAACGCGCCCTTCGGCTTCACCGTCTCAAGCCCCATCGCCAGCAATTCTCCATACAAATAATCGCGGCGCTTTTTATATTCCTTGCGCATATGCTCGACGTCCTTATCCCCAAAATCCATCGCCTCAACGCCCGCCGCCTGCGACAACGTTGGCGCGCTCATAATCCCATATTGATGAATCTTCATCATCGCATCAATGATGTCCGCCGGCCCGCACGCATACCCCAGACGATACCCCGTCATCGCCCAACTCTTCGAAAAACCATTCAGCAAAATCACGCGATCCCGATACTTCGGAAACGACGTAAACGACACCAGCGGCTGGGTCAAATCGACCTCATAATTCAATTCCGAATAAACCTCATCCGCCAACAAAATCAAATCATGACGCTCCACAAATTCAAGAATCGCCTGCATGTCCTCTCTCGTCAACGTCGCGCCCGTCGGATTGCACGGAAAGTTCAAAAGGAGCGCCTTCGTGCGCGGCGTCACTTTCTTCTCCAACGCCTCCACCGTCAAACGAAAATCATCCTCCGCCCGCGTCGCCACCACCACCGGCTCGGCATGCGCCAAACGAATCGTCGGCGCATAACTCACAAAACACGGCTCATGATACAACACCTCATCGCCCGGCGCACAAATCGCACGTATCGCCAAATCAATCGACTCCGACACCCCCACCGTCACCAGCACCTCGCGCTCCCACGCAAACTCCGCACCAAACCGCCGCGCCAAATACCTCACAATCGCCTGCCTCAATTGCGGCGTCCCCAAATTCGATGTGTAGTGCGTCCCGCCATTCTCCAAGCACGTAATCGCCGCCCGCGAAATGTGCCACGGCGTATCAAAATCTGGCTCCCCCACGCCCAAGGAAACAATATCCTTCGACTGCGCCACAATGTCGAAAAACTTGCGAATCCCACTCTTCGGCAAGACCGCCACATGCTGTGCAACACGTTCCTTCAAATCTCTTGCCGCCCTTCCTTACTTCGCCAAAATCTCATCCGCCAACGCCTCCAATTTCGCCGCGCTCTCCGCATTCAACGCCCCACGAATCGTCACCACATTCTCGCAGAACGTCATCTCCTTCGAATTCGCAAACATCTCCTTCATAACTTTTGCCGCACTCGGCGCCCACGATCCATTCTCCACAAACCCCACAACCCGCTTCTGATAATTCCGCTCCGTCAAGTGTTCAATGAACGTCCGCATCCACGGGAAAATCCCCGCGTTGTACGTCGTCGTCGCCAAAATCAATTTCCCATACCGGAACGCATCCTCCACCGCCTCGGGCATATCATCACGCGCCAAATCCGACACCGCCACCTTCACACATCCCTTCGCCAGCAAAATGTCCCGAAGCTTCATCACCGCCTCTTTCGTGTGACCATACACCGACGTATACGCCAAACAAATCCCTTCCGATTCTACCGCGTAGCTCGACCACGTCTGGTACTGCTTCACCACATGCGCAATCTCTTCCGGCGTCGCCAACACCGGCCCATGCAACGGACAAATCACCTGAATATCGAGCCCCGCCGCCTTCTTCAGCAAGCTCTGCACCTGCACCCCATACTTGCCAACAATCCCAATATAATACCGCCGCGCCTCGCAATCCCATCCTTCCGGATCCACCACATCGTTCGCGCCAAACTTGCCAAACCCATCGGCCGAAAACAAAACCTTATCCGCCGCGTCATACGTCACCATCACTTCAGGCCAATGCACCATCGGCGCCGCCACAAACGTGAACACATGCCGCCCCGTCTCCAGCTTGTCGCCCTCCTTCACAACAATCCGCCGCGCCGCATAATCCGTCCCAAAGAAATTCTTCATCATCGCAAACGCCTGCGCGCTCGCCACAACAACTGCCGCGGGATACGCCTCCAAAAATGCCGCGATGTTCGCCGAATGATCCGGCTCCATGTGCTGCACGACCAAATAATCAATCGCCGCGTCACCCGCCACCGCGCGAATGTTCCCCATCCACGCCGCACCAAACCGCGCGTCGACCGTGTCAAACACAACCTTCTTCTCGTCCATGACGAGATAGGAATTATAGGCCATCCCACGCGGCACGACATATTGCCCTTCAAAAAGGTCTATGTCATGATCGTTGACGCCCACGGCAAATATATCATTCGTCACTTTCATAAGTGGCG
Organism: Anaerovoracaceae bacterium; assembly: GCA_963629255.1. Lineage (GTDB taxonomy): Bacteria > Verrucomicrobiota > Kiritimatiellia > RFP12 > UBA1067 > UBA1067. Next base: position 2,785 of record CAVGIZ010000068.1, on the reverse strand, counting down.
TATATTATACCATATTTTCGCCCGAACTTCAACCCCCCAAACCTTCCAAACCCACCTAAATGTCCCAAACACTGCCTTTGCCCCAAAAGCCCCGCCCAACCTTCGCGGGGGAGCGGGGGGCGCAACCCCCCGTAACCTTGGGAACTTACTGCACCCGAATCACCATACCCGCCTGCCTCAGCGAAAATACCCACTCGTTCGGCGGCAAACCCTGCGTGTCATCAATCACCGAATTCGCCGTCGTCAACCCATACGGCTTCTTCTTTCCAAACGTCTCCTTCGGAAAGTTCGTCCAATACGTCTCCTGCGTCGCCTCATCCAACTGATTCCACGGCGTCACATATTCCGTGTTCGCAATATACTCAATCCACTTCTTGCACCCATCCGCCCCAACAAAATAACGGTGCATATAATCCCCCGCACCCAACGTCGTCCCACTATAAAACATCTTGCTCGACCCATCAAACATATCCCCCTCAAAATGATACGTCACCTGCTTCTTCCCATGCACAGAATTAAACGCACCTTCATTCGCCTTCGTCACATTCGCCCCAATCCACACCTCCATCGCGCCGCCATAATTCGACCCCGCCTCGCTGAAAATATACTTCGGCAACGTATGAATGCCAGGCCCCAACTTAATGTTCGGCCCAATCTTATAGCACTTCGCAAATTGGCTCCCTTCCCCATTCGCCGGGTCAATCACCGTCTCCACACTATTCCCATTCTCATCCGTCGCATACCCAATCTCCACATCCCCAGTAATGTAATACTCCCACAAAAACACGCCATACCCCATGTACGTCACACCCTTCGGCACCAACGGCGAAACCTGCGTCCGATCCGAAAACACAATCGCACGCGCCCCAATCGTCGTCAACGTCTCTGGCAACGTAATCACCTTCGCCTCCTTGCACTTCATATCAAACGCCCCCGCGGCAATCCCGATAATCTTCCCCTCCACCCCGTTCTTCCCTTTCACAGGCTTCCCCATATTCAAATGCTTATCATCACCCGTCACCTTCGTCGACCCAAACGTAATCGCCCCCAACTCCCCAGACGCCACCACCGTCCAGTTCCCATCCGAAAGCGTCCCAGCCTCCTCATCATAATAAAGGAAATCCGAAAGATAATTCGGCGTCACCGTCTTCACACCCGACGCCGTCACCGTAATCGTCTTCTCCTCACTCGACACGCTCCCCGTCCATCCCCTGAACGTCACCCCCTCCGCCGGCTCAAACGTCAACGTCACAACCTTATCCACCTCATAATACCCACTCTCATCCGGCTCCGGACTCACCGTCAACGTCCCAAATTCTGCCGCGGGCTTCGTCACAGAAATCACCGCCCCCGCAAGTTCCTTCCCATTGCTCACCAAATACGTCCGCGCCAATCCGCTCGACACCGCAACCGAAATCCCAACTGGCTCCTTCGCATCCTTCCCATACACCTCATAGTACTTATTCGTATCCGCATCCGAACACTCCTTCCACGGCGTCACCTTTGTCGAGTCCGCCACATACGTCGCCCACTCCAAATTATCCCCAGGATAAATAAACCGACATCCCAAACTCCCCCACGTAAATGGACACGCCCCCAGCGAATACTCAAACCACCCATTCCACGTAATCTCCTTAATGTTCGACGACCCACTAAACGACGCCTTCGTAAACGTAATCGTATCCGTCGCCTTGAAAACAATGTTCGACAAATTCGCCGCGCCAATCGCCGCAAGCCCAATCTCCTTCAAATTCTCGCCAAACTCCAAATACCCCAACTTCGTATACCCACCCTGATGGAACGTATCCGTGTGAAGCCCCGTCACACCCGGACCAAACTTCGCATACGCAATCTGCTTCGTCCCCCACAGCGAATACTGCCCCGTCGTCAACTGATACGGCTTCCCATTCTCATCCGTCGCAAAACCAATCTCCACACCATTCGTCATCGAACATTTCTGAAGCACACGAAACGGAAAATTCGTCACGCCCTTCGGCAAACACGGCTCCACCAACTTCAACGCATAATCACTATCAAACACCTGCTCACCAATGTGCTTCAACGTCGACGGCATCTTCACATACTCCAACTTCGAACACCCATAAAACGCTTTATTATCAAGCTTGACCATCCCCTCAGGCAAAATCGCATTCGTAATCGCCGTCCCATCAAACGTCTGTCCCCAAATACGAAAATCTGCCGCGACCGTCTTCGGAAACTCCACATGCTTCAACGCCTTCCACTGATAAAACGTTGCACCATTCAACGCCGTCAACGTCGATGGCAAATACAACTCTTCCGCGACAGAATTATTCTGCATCTTATCGACCACCTTCACCACTGGCGCATCACTCGGCAACGCATCCGCCCGAAAATCCAATACCGTATCCGACCCAAACGTCACCTTCGTCAACTTCCCATCATCCGAAAGCCCATACACCGAATTCACATAATCCTCCCCCGCCCCCTCAGGCGGAATGGATGTAATCCTCTTTGTGGACGAATCATACGTCCACATCACATCCCCCATTGCCTCTTTCGCGGCAAAAAGTACCCCCGCGCCAATCGCGAGAATTGCGCAAACCCTAGTAAACATTGGTGTCTTCATAAGCCTAGTTCCTTTTAAGATTTTCAATGAGTGTATTATATCATATCCCCCCCCCCCGTCAAGGGGGAAAATGCAAAATTATAAAAAAACCGCCGCGCCCCACCAAACCTTCCAAACCTCCTAAACCTTCCAAACCTATCTCTATGCCTGCTCCTCGCGAAGCAAGCGAAGGCGTTA
>CAVGIZ010000067.1:0-11432 GCA_963629255.1 Anaerovoracaceae bacterium | reverse complement strand
AAATGCACCGAAGATGAGCGAAGCGAATCGGAGGGGACCTTCGAGCGAAGCGAGAACCCGAAGGGCGCGCAAGCGGGTGCGAGCGGGCCGCGGCAAAACACGGGACGCCGAGCGGACGCTCGGTGCACTCAACCGATGGAATGGAATGGAAGGTTTTGGGTTGAAGGTTGGGCGGAAATATGGTATAATATAGGGCATGAACAGTTGTACTAAAGAAAATAAGATGTCGAACTTTCGGTGGATGATTTGTTCGTTGTTGTTTTTTGCGACGACGGTGAATTATTTGGACCGGCAGGTTTTGTCGCTGACGTGGAAAGATTTCATTGCGCCGGAGTTTCATTGGACGGATGCGGACTATGGCGTAATCACGGGGTACTTCTCGTTGATTTATGCGATTTGCAATTTGTTCGCGGGGAAGTTTGTGGATTGGATGGGGACGAAGAAGGGGTACATGTGGGCGATTTTTATTTGGTCGCTGGCGGCGTGTTTGCATGCGTTGTGTGGATGGGGGACGTTCCATTTGGTGGATGGGGTTGATTCGATTGCGGCGATGAAGGCGCTCCAGACGGGGAGTGCGGTGGCGTTGTCGGTGGCGAGTGTTTCGGTGTGGTTGTTTTTGGGGTGTCGGTGTTTGCTGGCCTTGGGTGAGGCGGGGAACTTTCCCGCGGCGATTAAGGTGACGGCTGAATATTTTCCGCCGAAGGACCGTGCGTTTTCGACGTCGATTTTTAATTCGGGGTCGAGTGTGGGGGCGTTGGTGGCGCCGGCGACGATTCCTTTGATTGCGGAGCATTGCGGTTGGGAGATGGCGTTCATTATTATTGGTGCGCTTGGGTTTGTGTGGATGGGATTTTGGCAATTCCTTTACAAGAAGCCCGCGGAGAATAAGCGTGTGAACGCGGCGGAACTCGCGTACATCACGGAAGGAAGTGCCGCGGAGGTGAGCCAAGAAAAAGCGCCGCGAGAGGAGAGCGAGAAGGGGATTTCGTATTGGCATGCGTTTTCGCTGAGGCAGACGTGGTCGCTGGTGTTGGGGCGCGTGTTGACGGATGGCGTGTGGTGGTTCTTCTTGTTTTGGACGCCGGGGTATTTGTCGGATCAATTTGGTTATAAGAGTTCGTCTGGGATGGGGATGGCGCTGATCGTGACGCTGTATGCGATTGTGACATTTGCGTCGATTTATTTGTGCAAGTTGCCGACGTACATGGTGGAGAAGAAGGGGATGAATCCGTATGAAGGGCGGATGGTGGCGATGTTGCTATTTGCATGTTTTCCGCTTTTGGCGTTGGGGGCGCAGCCGCTGGGGAGTGTGAGCGCGTGGTTCCCGGCGATTTTGATTGGCTTTGCGTGTGCGGGGCATCAGGCGTGGAGCGCGAACATTTATTCGTGTGTGTCGGATATGTTCCCGAAGAGTTGCATTGGGACGTTGACGGGGATTGCGCAATGTGCCGCGGGGTTGGGGTCGTTTGCGATTAATATTTGTGCGGGGCGGCTGTTTACGTATGCGGCGGAGAAGGGAGACGCGTTTGCGTTTTGTGGGTACACGGGGAAGCCAGCGGGGTACATGATTGTGTTTTGTTATTGCGCGGTGGCGTATTTGGTGGGCTGGGCGTGTATGAAGGGGCTTGTGCCGCATTACAAGAAGGTTGAACTTTAAGAAAGAGAAGGAGAAAACAAATGAAGCAAGGTTGGAGATGGTATGGCGAGCGTGACGCAATTTCGTTGAAGGAGATTCGTCAGGCTGGTGTGACGGATGTGGTGGCGGCGCTGTATGGGCGCAAGCCTGGGGAGGTGTGGCCTGTGGCGGAGATCAAGGCGCTCGCGGCGAAAGTGAAGGCTGCGGGGATGGTGTGGAGCGTTGTTGAGTCGGTGCCGGTGCATGAGGATATTAAGCGGCATTCGGGGGACTGGGAAAAGTACATTGAGAATTACAAGAAGACGCTCATCAATTTGGCGAAGTGCGGGATCAAGACGGTGTGTTATAATTTCATGCCGGTGTTGGATTGGACGCGGAGTGATTTGGCGTATGAGCTGCCGGATGGGTCGACGTGCTTGGGGTATAATGAGTATGAGGTGGCGGCGTTTGACATGTTTGCGTTGAAGCGCAAGGGTGCGGAGGCGGATTACGATGCGAAGACGAAGGCGCGGGCGAAGAAGTTGTGGGCGGCGTATAAGCCGACGGAGCGCAAGAGAGTGGAGAAGTCCATTTTGACGGGGCTCCCCGGGACGGTGGATGATTTGACGCCGAAGCAATTTTTGGCGGCTTTGGCGACGTACAAGGGGATTGGCGACAAGGAACTCAGGAAGAATATGTACGATTTTTTGAATGCGATTTCGCCGGTGTTGGACAAGTACGGGATTGATATGTGCATTCATCCGGACGATCCGCCGCATCCGATTTTTGGGTTGCCGAGGATTTTGTCGAGCGCGGCAGATATTCGCGAGATGGTGAAGAAGTGTCCGTCGAAGCATGTTGGGTTGACGTTGTGCACGGGGTCGCTTGGTGGGTCGTTGGAGAATGATGAGGTGGCGATTTTCAAGGAGTTTGCGAAGCGGATATTCTTCTGCCATTTTCGGAATTTGGAATATGAGGAACCGGGAGTGTTTCATGAGTCGCATTGTCATTTGACGGGGAAGACGGATTTGCCGGCGTTGATGATTGAGTTGTTGAAGGAGGAAAAGCGCCGCGGGGAAGGGATTGTGGTGCGGCCAGATCATGGGCGGTTGATGGAGATTGACAAGGGGCGTAAGTGTTATTGTGGATATTCGTATGGTGGGCGGCTTGTTGGGCTTGCGGAGTTGCGTGGGCTTGAGATTGCGCTCAAGTATGTGTATCCGAAACTTGCAGGAGGTAAATAAGATGAAGAACGTTCCATATATTAATGACGAATTTTTGCTCAACACGCGGACGGCGCGGGAGCTGTATCATCGGTATGCGGAGGGGCAGCCGATTATTGATTATCACTGCCATTTGCCGCCGAAGGAGATTGCGGAGGATCAGCGGTGGGCGAACATGACGGAGGTGTGGCTTGGAGGGGACCATTACAAGTGGCGGCAGATGAGGTCGAATGGGATTTCGGAAGAGTGCATTACGGGCGGGGCGCCGGCGTATGAAAAGTTTGTCGCGTTTGCATCGACGATGGAGCGGCTGGTGGGCAACCCGTTGTTTGATTGGTCGCACTTGGAATTGGCGCGGTATTTTGGTGTGACGGAGCGTTTGTCGGGCGCGACGGCGGAGAAGATTTGGAAGTCGTGCAATCGGAAGCTCGCGGGGAAGAATTTTTCTGCGCGGGGTTTGATGAAGATGTCGAACGTGGCGGTTGTGGCGACGACGGATGATCCGACGGACACATTGGAGTATCATTTGGCGATTGCGAAGGCGCCGTTTGGGACGAAGATTTTGCCGGCGTGGCGGCCTGATAAGGCGTCGAAGATTGACGAGTTGAAGGCGTGGAATGCGTGGATGGATAAGCTCGCGGCGGCGGCGGGGATGGAGGTTAAGACGTGGGAGGATTATCTCGCGGCGATGGCTAAGCGGCATGCGTTTTTTGCGAAGGCGGGGTGTGTGATTTCGGATTATGGCGTGACGGAAATTTTTGCCGCGCCGTATACGGAGAAGGAAGTTGCGAGCATTTTCAAGAAGGCGCGGCGGGGCGTTCGGCCGAGTGAAGGGGAGGCGCTGAAGTTCAAGAGCGCGTGGTTATATGAGGGGTTGAAGGCGGATGCCGCGGCGAATTGGACGGCGCAGATTCATTGCAATTGTTTGCGTAATACGAACTCGGCGATGATGAAGGCGTTGGGGCCGGATACGGGGTTTGACACGATTGGCGAGTGGAGTCCGGTGACGCCGCTGGCACGTTTGTTTGATCGGTTGGAGGCGACGGATTCGATTCCGCGGACGATTTTGTATTCGCTCAATTCGAAGGATATGGAAGCCTTGGCGGCGTTGATGGGGTGCTTTCAGAAGGGGCCGACGCGCGGCAAAATTCAGTTGGGCGCGGCGTGGTGGTTCTTGGATCAGAAGGATGGAATGCGCAAGCAATTGGAGGCGCTCGCGGCGCTTGGGTGCTTGGGGAATTTCGTTGGGATGCTGACGGATTCGCGGTCGTTCTTGAGTTACACGCGGCATGAATATTTTCGGCGGTTGTTGTGCCGCAAGTTGGGCGAGGAAGTGGAGAGCGGGGAATTGCCGCGGGACTTGAAGTGGCTGGGCGGGATTGTCGCGGACATTTCGTATCGCAATGCGCAGGCGTATTTCTTTGGTTCGTAAGGGGCGCGTCGGGGTTCGTTTGGTATGAGTGGTTTTGTTCATCTTCATCTTCACACGACCTATTCGTTGTTGGATGGGCAGTGTCAAATCAAGCCGCTTGTCGCGCGAGCGAAGGAGCTGGGGATGAATGCGCTTGCCGTGACGGACCATGGCAATTTGTATGCGCTGAAGGCGTTTTATGATGAATGTCGCGCACAAGGCATCAAGCCAATTTTGGGTGTTGAAGCGTATGTGACATCGTCAGGGGATTATACGACGCGTGATAAAAGTGAAAAGCGTTTTCACTTGTGTTTGCATGCGAAGAATTTGACGGGCTATCATAATTTGGTGAAGCTCATTTCGCTTGCGCACATCAATGGGTTTTATCACAACGCGCGTATTGACCACACGCTTCTAGAGAAGTATCACGAGGGATTGCATTGTTCATCGGCGTGTATTGCGGGTGAAGTTGCGCATGCGATTGATATTGATCGCATGGATGAGGCGGAAAAGATTGCGCGGTGGTATCATGATTTGTTTGGCGATGATTACTCGCTTGAGGTGATGTTGCACCCGTCTGGGAAGGGCGAGCGCATGAAGACGGCTGAGCCCATCCCCGCAAGGCGCATTCAAGAGTTTCACGAACTGTATGCGCGGCAGTCTAAAATTGTCCAGGGCATGATTGAGCTTGGGAAAAAGCTTGGCATTCGCATTGTGGCCACGAACGATGTGCACTTTCTCAATGCCGCGGATGATGATTCGCACGACGTCCTTCTTGCGCTTTCAACGGGCGAGAAGATGTCCAGCGAAAAGCGCATGATTTATTCGGGGCAGGAGTATTTCAAAACGGAAGAAGAAATGCTCCAGCTTTTTCCAGATCATCCTGAGTTTCTTTCTGCATCCCAAGAAATTGCTGATCGCATTGAAGAATACGAATTGAATTCGCCGCCGATTATGCCGAAGTTTCCGATTCCTGAATCGTTTGGTACGGAAGAAGCTTACGCGGCAAAATTTGATGAGAAGGCCTTGCGGGAGGAGTTCAAGAATTTTGACAAACTTGGTGGCGTTGATAAGGTGCGGCGCATTAAGTTTGAGGCGGACTACTTGGAATATCTGACGCGTGAGGGAGCGAAGAAAAGGTGGGGCGATCCTCTTCCGCCCGAGACGGCTGAGCGCGTCAATTTTGAGCTGGACGTCATTAAGCAGATGGGTTTTCCAGGCTACTTTTTGATTGTGCACGACTATATCAACAACGCGCGCAAGATGGGCGTTTGGGTGGGGCCTGGGCGTGGAAGTGCCGCGGGTGCGGCTGTTGCGTATGCCCTTGGAATTACAAATGTTGACCCGCTCAAATTTGATTTGCTGTTCGAACGTTTCTTGAATCCCGATCGTATTTCGATGCCAGATATTGACGTTGACTTCGATGATGCGGGCCGTGGACGCGTCCTTGAATACGTCACGCAAAAGTACGGGCAAGATCACGTTGCACATATTGTCACTTTTGGTCAGATGGCCGCGAAGAGTGTCATCAAGGATGTCGGGCGCGCGATGGATTATCCGCTTTCGGATACGAACAAACTTGCATCCTATGTGCCTGAGACGCCGAAGATTACATTCAAGAAGGCGCTTTCGCCAACGGATAAGAATGGTCAGCCCAATGGCGATTATTCTTCCGATTTGAAAGCCGCGGTGGAATCATCTGACCCCACCATCCACCTTTTGATGGAACGCGCCATGCGTCTTGAAGGTGGCATGCGCCAGCCAGGTGTTCATGCGTGCGGCGTCATCATTTCGCGCGATCCCTTGATTGAAACGTTGCCCGTCATGCCAACGGAAAACGAATCACTCCTCACGACGCAATACGATGGTCACTTTGTGGAGCCTGTCGGCCTTCTCAAGATGGACTTCCTTGGTCTTAAGACGCTGACCGTCGAGAAGGAGTGCGTCAACTTGTTGGGTGCGAACAATCCGCGTGTGCCTGAATTCTTGCGCGGCGAAAATGGTTATCTTGATCCTGATAAGATTCCAGACGACGACGTTGAAACGTACAAGCTCTTTGGTCGCGGCGAAACAACAGGTCTCTTCCAATTTGAATCGGACGGCATGAAAAAGTGGCTTATTGCGCTTCAGCCCGAACGACTTGCGGACCTCGTCGCTATGAACGCGCTCTACCGTCCAGGCCCGATGGATTACATCCCTGCATTCGTCCGTCGTAAACAAGGCACGGAGCCCGTCACCTACGACCATCCGCTGATGGAAAAATACCTGAAGGACACTTACGGCATTTGCGTCTATCAGGAACAGGTGATGCTTCTTTCGCGTCTTCTCGGCGGTTTTTCCCGCGGCGATTCCGATAAGCTCCGCAAGGCGATGGGCAAGAAGCAACTCGCCGTCATGGAGACGCTCAAAGTCCAGTTTGTCAACGGTTGCCTGGCCAATCCCGAATTTCGCATTGACAAATGGAAGGACGAAACCGAAGCACGCAAACTCATCGACAAAATTTGGGACGACTGGCGTGCCTTTGCATCCTACGCCTTCAACAAGTCCCACGCCGTCTGCTACGCCTGGGTCGCTTATCAAACGGGCTACCTCAAAGCGCACTACCCGGCCGAATTCATGTGCGCGCAAATCTCTTCCGAAATTGGCAACTTCGATAAGCTCCCTGGCTTCGTCGTGGAAGCCCAGGAAATGGGACTTGACCTGCGTCTCCCCGATGTCAATGAATCGGGTTCGCGCTTTGTTCCAACGCCCGACGCGAAGGGCATTCGCTATGGTCTTTCAGGCATCAAAGGCGTCGGTTCTGCTGGCGATCTCATCGTTGCGGAACGCGCCAAAAATGGCCCCTACACGGGCTTCCTCGACTTCTGTATGCGTCTCGCCGGTACCAACGTTTGCAACAAACGCGTCCTCGAAAATCTGACGCGCACAGGCGCCTTTTCAACGCTTGAGCCCAATCGTGCCAAGCTCTTCAACAATATCGAATTCGCCCTCAAAAAGGCCCAGCAGAAAGTCAAAGAAAAGGCCAGCAGTCAAACAAACTTTTTCGACCTCATGGCGGGCGGCGAAGAAAAAGCAAACGATCATGAATTGCAGGATACGCCGCCATTTGCCCCCGTCGAAGACCTCAAAAATGAACGCGACCTCTTGGGCGTTTACATCTCGGGCAACCCCTTGCAATCGTGCCATCGCCTCCTTTCAGAAACCGCGACCTTGCGCCTCAAACAATTGACCAATGCCGAGGAAATGGACGAACTTCTCAAATTCCAACCGTTCGACCGTTGGAAGAAAAAGTCCCATCCAAATCTGACGGACGAGCGCGGCTTCAAACACCTCGATGTGCGCCTCGCGGGTATCCTTTCTTCTTGCACCATCAAGTCCTCGCGCCCCAGCCCCGATGGCACACCGCCCCAAAAATGGGCCATTCTCGAAATCGATGACGGCACCAGCACAATCGAGGCCTATTGCTTCGCGCGCACCTGGGCAAAATGTGCCGCGCTCGAAACACATGTTGACCAACTCGTCCTTCTTTCAGGCGAAATTTCACGCCGCATCAATTACGAAAAGGACGACAAATTCACCAAGAAGAAACCCCAGCTCGGCGATTACAACTTCACTGTTCGCGAGGCCTATCCGCTCGAAACAATTTTGCCGCGCCTGGCCTCGGCCCTCAATATCCATGTTCGTTCCGATGATCCAAAGCTTCTTTCCAAAATCAAAAGTTTGAAAACCCTCATCGAGAAAAATCCTGGCGAACTTCCTGTTCATCTCAACCTCGTTTGGCCCGACGCCACGACCGTCCTCATTGACCTTGAGCACGGCCTCCGCGTCAACATCACACTGACCTTCCTTTCAGAGCTCGCCAAAATTGTGCCGCAGGCCGACACGTCGTACCCTTGCAATCAAACGATTTACTTTGAACAACCTGAACGTAAATGGGGAAGGGAAAGCTGATCATGGCACGCGAAACTTTCAATCTAAAACAAGCCGCCGAACATATTCACATCGACGAAAATGAACTTCGCCATGTCGCCCAGCGCGGCGAAATTGAAGCGACCGAACATGGCGGCGATTGGTGGTTTGAACATCGCGCTCTCGACGAATGGGCCCAGCGCAACTTGCTCGCCGCCACAAAGCGCGAACAGGTCCGCCAGCACAATGCCATCCTCGAAGAAAACCGCCGCGCCCACCACGAAAATTGGATGATCTCAAACCTCTTCCATTCCTCTGGTATGTCCCTCGCGCTTCCCGGTAAAACCAAGGCAGGCATCGTCCGCGATATGTGCGACCTCGCCAATGCCACGGGCCACGTCTACGACACCGACGGCCTCTTCAAAGAACTCATGGCACGCGAAGAAATCGCTTCCACCGCCGTCGGCAATGGCGCGGCATTTCTCCACCCGCGTTTCCACGATCCTTATCTCTTCGAAGAAACGTTCATCGCCTATGGTCGCAGCGAACACCCCATCTTCTTCGGCGCGCTCGACGGCGCTTCTACGCGGCACTTTTTCCTCATCTGTTCAACCGATCATACCGAACACTTGAGCATCCTCGCCCGCCTCGCCGTCATGGCCCATTCCACCGAATTCCTCGAGCTCCTTTCCGAATCGGACTCCATCGACCATGCCCAATCCATCATCCGCGCCGCCGAGGAAGGACTCCTCAAATGACGCCGCGCTTTTACTTCTTTGACCTCGATGGCACCCTCGCCGATACTGACTGCGACATCCGCCTCGCCTGGAAAGATTCCCTCCGCGACCTCGGCCTCGTCTGCCCAGACTTCGATAAACGTTTTGTCGCGGGCCCTCCCATCGAAGAAATGATCAAGACCCTTTTCCCAAACGAGTACACCGACGCGCTCGCCGCCCAAATGCGCACCCTCTTCGGCCAGCATTATGACCACGACGGCTTCCCCAATACGCACGAATACCCCGGTGTCCTCGATGCCGCACGCGCCCTCAAAACACGTGGCGCCCACCTCTACATCGTCACCAATAAACGCTACGCAGGCGCACTTGCAATGGCGCGGCAGTTTGGTTGGTTCGATGTCTTTGAAGCCCTCTATACGGGCGACATGCATAAGGACGACCCCGCCATCGGCAAGCTCCGCAAACCTGAACTCCTCGCACGCGTCATGCAGGAAGTGGGCGCCTCTCCCGCACAAAGCGTGATGGTTGGCGATACCCAAAACGATTTCGAAGCCGCGGCAAAAAATGGCATCAAATCCATCGGCGTCACCTGGGGCTATGGCAAACCCGAAGAGCTCCGCCAAGCCTCGCGCCTCATCTCTAACCCAACCGAACTCTTGAACTAAAAACATTTGGCACCCATGACAACCGTCGAAGAACAACGCGAACGCGAACAGGATGAACGCATCGCCGCCAACACAAAGGCTATCCAAGAACAAACACAATACCTCCACGAAATTCGTGACCAAATTATCCCAGAGGAAGAAGCCCGCCTGAAACGCTTCGCACGCATCATCCTCATGCCCTTCGTCAAAATCCTCGCGCTCATCACCTTCATCGCGGGCGTCTGGGATTTCTTCACCTGGTTCCTCGATCGTTACGAAGTCAAAGAAATGGCCGACCGCTACGTCGAAGTCGCTCAAGACCTCTACTACGACGAAAATAATCCTGACATCGCCATGAACTTCCTCGACAAAGCCATCGACCTCTGTGGTAGCGACGCCGAATACCGCTTCCTCCGCTCCTACATGGAAGGCATGGGCGCCATGACCACCCTCGCCGACCTCGATCGCCCCTTCAAAAAGGAAGAACTCGACCGCGTCCATCACGCCTACGCCGAAGCCAAATTCCTCGAAGGCCTCGAACCCAAACGCTCCGAACCCTACCTCCTCCAAGCCCAAGTCCTCATGCTCCTCAAAGAGACGGACCGCGCCGAAGCCCTCCTCAGAAAAGCCATCAAACTCGAAGGCGATGACGACTTCGTCTACCTCCGCCTCGTGCAACTCTACCTGATGAAAGGCGACACAAAATCTGCCGCGGACGAATTGGATCAAGCCCAAGCCCTCAACCCCAAATCCAAATGGGTCTACATCTGGCGCGGCGTCTTGCTGGGCGAATACCAAAAAGATTATACCACCGCGCGGCAGTTCTTTGAAAAAGCCCTCGAGATCGATCCAAAATTCGATATCGCCCTCAATGCGCTCGGCTGGTCCTATCTCAAGCCAAAGGAAAAGTGCTGTTCCAAAGCCCGCGAAGCCTTCCTCAAAACCCTCAAAATCAATCCTGCTTCGCAAAAAGCCTGTTGTGGAATCGGCGTCTCCTATGCCTACGAACTCAACCCCGGCGTCGCCAAAATGTGGTTCGATAAAGCCATCCAATTGGACTCAGATTACCTCACCGCCTACAAATACCGCGGCATGCTCAATGCCGAAATGGAAGACTATGAAAGCGCCGTCTCCGATTTCAACGCGGCACTTTTATTAGACCCCATGAACGCCGATTTGTACGTCCAACGCGCTCTCCCTCTCACCAAACTCAATCGTCTGAATGAAGCTTTGCGCGACTTGTACTTCGCACTCGATATCGAACCCAATGCGCCGCGAACCCTCTACTACCTCGGCTGCGCACATGCCCTCTCTGGCAATGACGACTCTGCCTTGGACTACTACCAAAAAGCGCTCGCAAACGATCCAGACTTCGATGAAGTCTACGAATCGGAAGCCCAACTTTTCGCCAAACGCGGTCAACGCGATGAAGCCCTCGCCGCAATTGATAAAGCCATCCAATGTGCCAGCGCGAACCCTGCCTATTATCACATCTCCAAAGGCAATCTCCTCAAGCAGTTCAAAGATTGGAAGGGCGCCCTTGCAAGCTTCGAGAAAGCCTGCGAATTGCAACCCAAAGAAGCCACCTCCTGGATGGAAGTCTATCGCCTCACCCAAAAGCTCGGCGAAAAGGACAAAGCGCAAAAAGCCCTAAAGACTTACTTGCAACTCTGCCCCATGGACACCGAAGCCAAAAAGCTCCTCCAACCCTAATCCCCGCGGCAGATTTTTACGCCTCAAAAACTATTCAATTGTCAAAGATCAATGCTGTAACCAGCTTACCGCGGCATTTCTACCGCGGGATGGTTTAACGCCTCACCATCAAACGATTTTCACTCAATCCACTTTTCATGAAAAGTGGATTGGCTTCATTCCTACACGGTCAACCCCAGC
>CAVGIZ010000066.1:0-11441 GCA_963629255.1 Anaerovoracaceae bacterium | reverse complement strand
AGTTTAGTGACGGTAAACGCACGATGAACGTGCATTTACTTTTGGAAACTACAGATTTTTTGGATTGGAAAGTTTCTGAAAATACCCCCTACCAATTTGGGCCAAAATATGGTATAATATACACCCTTGAAGCAAGAAAGGCTTTTCAAATGGCTACAGATTGCAAAGTTGGATCGAGGATTCGGACATATCGCGAGAAGTTGAACATGAGCGTCAATGACCTTGCGCAGAAGACTGGTATCGATGAGAAGGTGATTAATTCCATCGAGAAAGGTGACGTCATGCCTGCTTTGGGCGTGTTGACGAAGGTGTCGCGCGCGTTGGGGCAGAGGCTTGGGACGTTTATGGATGACCAGTTTAAGCCGGACCCGATTGTGACGAGGGCGGCGGATTTGGATGAGTCGGCGTTGTCGAAGGCGAGTGTGAATGAGCTTGGGTATGCGTCGGTGTCGCTTGCGATTGGCAAGCCGGATCGTCACATGGATCCGTTCAAGATTGAATTTGCCGCGGATGGGGTTGAGAAGGTTTCGAGTCACGAGGGTGAGGAATTGATTATTTGTGTTTCGGGAGAAGTTGAATTGACGTATGGGAATGAGAAGACGGTTTTGAAGGCTGGGGACACGGCGTATTACAACTCGGTGGTGAAGCATGGACTTCGCGCGGTGGGTGGTAAGAGTGCGTCGATTTACGGTGTTGTGTTTATGCCGTTTTGATAGGAGGAGAGCGTCATGGGATGGTTTAAGAAGTCAGAAGAGAAGGTTGCGATACCGCCGACGAAGGCGTTGTGGGCGGTGTGCCCGAAGTGCAAGAGTCACTTTGAGAAGTCGGTGTGGGCGGCGGCTGGTCGGATTTGCCCGAAGTGCAATTATCATGGGCGGCTGACGGCGCGTGAGCGGATTGGGCAGGTGGCGGATAAGGGGTCTTTCGTGGAGGTGTTCCGCGAGGTGAGCTATTCGGACCATTTGGATTTCCATGATGCGACGGGTCCGTATAAGGATAAGGTTGAGGCGGCGATTAAGAAGACGGGCGAGACGGAGTCGATTGTGATGGGGACTGCCGCGATTGATGGTCACAAGGTGATGCTTGGGGTGATGGATTTTGCGTTCATGGGCGGGAGTCTTGGGACGGGGACTGGTGAGCGGATTGCGAAGGCGTGCGAGCAGGCGATGGCGGAGAAGCGGCCTTTGATTATTTTCTCGGCGTCGGGTGGTGCGCGGATGCATGAAGGTATTTTGTCGTTGATGCAGATGGCGAAGACGAGCGCGGCGATTGGGAAGTTGAAGGCGTCGGGATTGCCGTACATTTCGGTGTTGACGGATCCGACGACGGGTGGTGTGAGTGCGAGTTTTGCGATGCTGGGGGACATCAACATTACGGAGCCGCGCTCGTTGATTGGTTTTGCTGGGCGGCGCGTCATAGAGAACACGATTCATCAGAAGTTGCCGGCGGATTTTCAGTCGGCGGAATATTTGGAGAAGCATGGGTTCATTGATCGCATAGTCGAGAGGAAAGAGATGAAGCCTTTCCTTGCGAAGATGCTGACGTACTTTGGATTCTAAGGAGGAAGAGCGATGAAGAAGATGACGGCATTTGACCATGTGAAGTTGGCGCGGGACCCGAAGCGGCCGCACTTGAAGGATTATATTTCGCTCATGTGCAAGGACTTTGTGGAGTTGCATGGCGATCGGCTGGTGAATGACGACCAGGGGTTGGTGGGCGGCTTTGCGATGTTGGATGGCGAGAAGATTTTGGTGCTAGGGCATAACAAGGGCGCGACGGTGGAAGAGAACATGGTTGCGAACTTTGGGATGGCGAATCCGGATGGGTATCGCAAGGCGATGCGTTTGGCGAAGCTCGCCGAGAAGTTTCATGTGCCAGTGGTGACGTTTGTGGATACGCCCGGTGCGTATCCGGGGGACACGGCGGAGGCGCGTGGGCAGGCGGAGGCGATTGCGAAGTCGCTGGAGGTTTTTGCCGCGTTGAGGACGCCGGTTGTTGTTGTTGTGACGGGCGAAGGTGGCTCGGGCGGGGCATTGGCGATTGCGGTTGGGGATCGAGTTTTGATGATGGAGAATGCGGTGTACTCTGTGATTTCGCCGGAAGGGTGCGCGGGGATTTTGTGGCGTGATGGTGCGAAGGCGCCGGAAGCTGCCGCGGCGTTGAAGATTACGGCGAAGGACCTGTTGAAGCTTGGGGTGATTGATACGATCATCAAGGAGCCGGCGGGTGGGGCGCAGGCGGACCACAAGGCGGCCGCGGCACTTGTCAAGGCGGCGGTGAAGGCGGCTTTGAAAGAGGTCGAGAAGATGAATTTGGATGAGCTTGTGGAGGCGCGGTATGCGCGGCTGCAGGCGATGGGAAGGTTTGATTGAGTTGAGCAAGATGGACGAGATGGACAAGCGGCTCGTGCTGAATGTCGCGCGCATGGATCCGGATGGCGAGGAGCTGACCGGGGAGGTGGACGCGATTGATTTGGAGGAGGAGTTTGTGCATCCGTTTGGTGGGATTCGGTATTGTTTGACGGCGCAGCTGTTTGGGAGCGAGCTTCTGGTGCGAGGGCATTTGGAGCAGGATTTTACGCTTGTGTGCAGCCGGTGCGGGAAGGATTTCGATACCACGATAAAGGTAGATGATTTTACGATGTCTTGTGAAGTTGCGGAGAATCAGGCGGAAGTCGATTTGACGGATGAAGCAAGAGAAAGTATTATACTCGCTTTACCGACATACCCTGTGTGTGATGTCGAGTGCCCTGGGATCGAGCGGACGGAGGAGAAGCCGACGGACGATCGGTGGGGGGCGCTGGACGCGGTGAAGGTGGAAAAACGAACAAAGAAGAAGGAACAGTAAAATGGCAAGTCCTAAGAATAGAAAGTCGAAAATGCGTAAGCGCCAGCGTGTGGCGCAGCTTGAGAAGCCGATCTTGGCAGAGGTTGGTGAATGCCCGGAATGTGGCGCGGCGGTGCGTTCGCACCGTGCTTGCCCGAAGTGCGGGATGTATCGTGGTCGGAAGGTCGTGGCGGCAGCCAAGGCTGAATAAAGACATGTCCGGCCGGGCGTAGAACGGTCCGGCTGGGCTATTCAT
Organism: Anaerovoracaceae bacterium; assembly: GCA_963629255.1. Taxonomy (GTDB): domain Bacteria; phylum Verrucomicrobiota; class Kiritimatiellia; order RFP12; family UBA1067; genus UBA1067. The sequence continues at coordinate 8,359 of CAVGIZ010000066.1, read as the reverse complement.
TTTTATGGTCGTTCGGGCTTTATTGAAGGAGGTCCCGTGATGACGCGGATTGCACTTGATGCAATGGGCGGCGATTATGCGCCTGGCGAGATAGTCGTTGGGGCGGTGGAATCGGCGGTTGGCATTGCAGACGTAAAGATTTTGCTTGTGGGGCAGCTTGCGCCGATTCAGGCCGAGCTTGATAAGTTGCCGAAGGACTTGAAGGCCGCGGCACAAAAGGCGATGGAAGCGGGGACGCTTGAGATTGTTCACGCTCCAGACATTGCGGAGATGGATGAGAGTCCGGTCGATGCGGTGCGGCGGAAGAAGGATTGCTCGATTAATGTGGCGATGCGTCTTGTGAAGGAGGGGCGCGCGGATGCGTTTGTGTCGGCGGGGAATTCTGGGGCTGTGGCGACGAGCGCGATTTTGAATTTGGGGCGGATCCCGGGTGTGAAGCGGCCGGCGATTGCGACCATTTTGCCGACGCGTACGCCGACGCGGCCGTTGATGCTGCTGGATGCGGGTGCGAATATGGACTGCCATCCAGAGTGGCTGGTGCAATTTGCGATTATGGGCGACGCGTACTCGCGGGCGGTGATTGGGCAGACGACGCCGACGGTGGGGCTTTTGTCAATTGGCACGGAAGATTGCAAGGGCAATGAGATGACGAAGGAAACCTTTCCTCTTTTAAAGGAGGCGAAGGATTTGAACTTTGTCGGGAACATTGAAGGGCACGATCTTTACAAGGGCGAGATTGACGTCGCGGTGTGTGATGGATTTGTTGGCAACGTTGTGTTGAAGACGACGGAATCTGTCGCGCGGGCGATGGGGTACTGGCTGAAGCGTGAGTGCTTTAAGGGGCCGCTGAGGATTTTTGGGTCGTTGCTGTTGAAGGGCGCGTTTCGTGCGCTGAAGCGGCAGATGGACCCGGAAGTGTACGGTGGCGCGCCGTTGTTGGGTGTGCCGGGTGCGGTGATTATCACGCATGGTAGCTCTTCGCACAAGGCCATTTATTACGCGGTTAAGGCTGGCGTCGCGGCGGCGACGAACGACGTTTCGGGCCTCATTGCAAAATCGATCGCCGACTACGCAGAAGCGCGAAAGCAGAATCCATGAGCGACTACAATTTCTCGGCCATCGAAAAGAAGTGGCAGAAGTACTGGCTTGAAAATAAGACGTTCAAGACACCGAATGAATCGTCGAAGCCGAAGTTTTACTGCCTGGACATGTTTCCGTATCCGTCGGGTGCGGGTTTGCATGTGGGCCACCCAGAAGGTTATACCGCGACAGATATTTTGTGCCGGTATAAACGCATGAAGGGGTTCAATGTGTTGCATCCGATGGGGTGGGACGCATTTGGCTTGCCGGCCGAGCAATACGCGGTGGAGACGGGTACGCACCCGGCCATCACCACGAAGAAGAATGTGGATCGCTTCCGCGAACAAATTCGTTCGTTGGGGTTCAGCTACGATTGGGATCGTGAAGTCAATACGACCGACCCGAAGTACTATCGCTGGACGCAGTGGATTTTTGAGCAGCTCTATAAGAAGGGGCTTGCGTATGTGGCGGAGGTGCCGGTGAATTGGTGCCCGGCACTGGGGACGGTCTTGGCGAATGAAGAGGTGATTGATGGGCGTTCGGAGCGCGGCAATCATCCCGTGATTCGGCGGCCGATGCGCCAATGGATGTTGAAGATTACGGCGTATGCGGAACGGCTCCTAAATGATTTGGAGACGCTTGATTGGCCGGAAGGCATCAAGGAGATGCAGCGCAATTGGATTGGCAAGTCGACGGGGGCGCTTGTTGATTTTGGCACGAATGTGGGCGCGAAGATTACGGTGTATACGACGCGTTGCGATACGTTGTTTGGTGCGACGTATATGGTGTTGTCGCCGGAACATGCGCTGGTGGCGGAATGGCTCAAGGCGGGGAAGATTGCGAACGCGGCAGATGTTGTGGCGTATCAGAAGAAGGCCGCGACGAAGAGCGATTTGGAACGTACCGAGCTCAATAAGGAGAAGACGGGCGTGCGCTTGGAAGGGGTTGAGGGCATCAATCCGGTGAATGGTCAGGCGTTGCCAATTTTTATTTCGGATTATGTTTTGGCGACGTATGGCACGGGCGCGATTATGGCGGTGCCGGCGCACGATGAACGTGACTTTGATTTTGCGAAGGTGTTCAATTTGCCGATTGTGCAGGTCGTGGCTGCCGCGGATAGCGACGCGGCAAAAACGGCTTCGCCCGACCCTGTTCCTTACACGGGAAGCGCGGCATTTACGGATATCGCGACGGGCGTGATGGTGTCGTCGGGTTTCTTGACGGGCATGAGCGTTGCGGATGCGCGGCCGAAGATGATTGCGTGGCTGGAAGAACACAAAGTTGGCCAGGCGAAGACACAATACAAATTGCGTGATTGGCTTTTCTCGCGGCAGCGTTATTGGGGTGAACCGTTCCCGGTCATTCATTGGTCGGACGGCACGAACTCGCTTGTCCCTGAAGAAGATTTGCCGCTCACGTTGCCAGAGCTTGCGGACTATAAGCCGACGGGCACGGGCGAACCGCCGCTCGCGAAGGCGAAGGAATGGGTGAATGTGGTCGACCCCAAGACGGGCCGCACGGGCATTCGCGAAACGAACACGATGCCGCAATGGGCGGGTAGTTGCTGGTACTACTTGCGCTACATCGACCCGCATAACGATACGTGCTTTGCCGACCCGAAGCTCCTCAAGCAGTGGCTTCCTGTCGACCTTTACGTCGGCGGCGCGGAGCACGCGGTTTTGCACCTTTTGTACTCGCGCTTCTGGCATAAGGTCCTCTTCGATCTCGGGCTCGTCCCGACAAGCGAACCGTTCCACAAGCTCGTCAACCAAGGCATGATCCTTGGCACGGCCTACCGCACGAAGCGCGGCGTCCTCGTCCCGATGGACAAGATTGAATGGCGCGATGGCAAGCCTTACGGCGCGGAGGAAGGCGGCGAAATGGAGCCGCTCACGGAATCGCCTGCGAAGATGTCGAAGTCCCTCAAGAACGTCATCAATCCGGACGATGTCATTCGCGATTACGGTGCCGATTCCTTGCGCCTCTACGAGATGTTCATGGGGCCGCTCCAAGCGGTCAAGCCTTGGTCCACAAAGGGCGTCGAAGGCGTCCACCGCTTCCTCAAGCGCGCGAATAAGCTCGTGACGGAAACGACGATTGCCGACCGTGCGATGACGAAGGCCGAAGCGAAGAGCTTGAATACGATGATTCGCAAAGTGGGCGACGACCTCGAAGAGATGGCGTTCAACACAGGAATTTCCGCGATGATGGTTTACATCAATGAAGCGGAAGATTTCGCCAAGGCGGGCAATGGTCTGCCGCGTGAATATCTCGAAAAGTTCGTTCTTTGCCTTGCGCCATTCGCGCCGCACTTGGGCGAAGAACTTTGGCAATTCTTGGGTCACGCGACGACGCTCGCGTACGAATCTTGGCCGACCTACGATGCCGCGGCACTTATTGAAGACGAGGTGGAAGTCCCCGTCCAAGTCCTTGGCAAATTGCGTGGCCGCATTCGTATCCCCGCGACCTCGACGCCAGCCGAAATGGAAGCCGCGGCAAAAGCGAACGCAGACGTTGCCAAGTTCCTCGAAGGCAAAACAATCGTCAAGGTCATCGCCGTCCCGAAGCGGATGGTCAACTTCGTGGTGCGCTAACATGGCCTCGCTCAAATTCCTCAAAGTCATCGGTACATGGCGCGATGTCGCAGATGCGGCGCGCACCACAATTCGCCGCGAAGAAGGAACGGGCGAGCCTTCGCCACGTTGGAAAAAACGCATCCTTCTTGCCGAACATTCACCCATTCGCAAGCTCACATTCAATTGGAAGTGGCTCGACTTGCCGTATTGGGTCAGCGTGCATTTTGTGCGCCATAAATTTGGCATCGAACATTTCGTCTCGACCCAGCGGAGCGACCGCACAGGCACCTCGCGTGAGGCCTCGCGCCAAGACGCGCCTGTTATGCACGAATGCTACGCCAACGCGCAAGCGGTGATGTTCATCTCGCGCCGCCGCCTTTGCGGCCAGGCCAGCCCCGAAACGCGCGAGGCCTGGAAACTCGTCGTCAATGAAATCGCCAAGCACGAACCGGAAGTCGCCGCCTGTTGCGTCCCTGAATGCGTCTATCGCGGCTTCTGCCCCGAGTTCAAACCGTGCGGCTTCTGTGGCACACCCGCTTGGCAAAAAGCCGTCGACGCCTATCGCGCCGTCCCTGAAAAAATCTAACACTCTTTCTTGTTATGGAACTTGTAGACATCGTTCGTCAAGCCTTTGAGAAGGCATTCCCCGGCGAAGACTTTTCCGCCATCAAAGTGGTCCCTGCGACCGACCCGCGCTTCGGCGATTACCAGTGCAATGACGCGCTCAAGCTCGCCAAAAAAGTCGGCCTCAAGCCACGCGACGCCGCGGCAAAAGTTGCGGAAAATATCGGCCGCGAATTGCAAGTCGAAGTCGCAGGTCCTGGCTTTCTCAATTTGACGGTGTCCCCCGAATGGCTCGCTACGCAGCTCACGACGCTTGCATCCAAACCGAAGTGCGGCATTCCACAATCGGGCGAAGGCAAGAAGGTCGTCATCGATTATTCCTCGCCGAACGCGGCCAAGCAAATGCACATCGGCCACATCCGTTCCACCGTCATCGGCAACGCCATCGACCGCATCTTCCGCTCGCTGGGCTACACCGTCATCGCCGATAATCACCTCGGCGATTGGGGTACGCAATTCGGCATTCTCATCGTCGGCTATCGCGAATGCTTGACGGATGACGAACGCAACAACTTGACCGTCGCCAATCTCGAGAAGTGCTACGTCCTTTCCGCGGCAAAAGCGAAGGAAAGCGAAGACTGGAAAAATAAGTGCCGCGAAGAGCTCGTCAAACTTCAACAAGGCGACGCGGCCAACCTCGCCCTCTGGAAACGTTTCATCGAAATTTCCATCGGCGAATTCGAACGCATGTACGCGAAGCTCGGCATCAAGTTCGACACCTACCGCGGCGAATCTTATTACAACACCATGATGCCCGGCATTGTCGATACGCTCCTCAAGATGGGCCTCGCCAAAGAATCCGAAGGCGCGCTTATCGTGGATCTCTCCGATGAAAAACTCGGCGTCGCCATCGTGCGCAAATCAGACGGCGGCTTCAACTACACCACGAGCGACCTCGCGTGCGTCCAATCGCGCATCGCCGATTACAATCCCGAGCGCATCATCTATGTGACGGACGACCGCCAGCAGCTCCACTTCAAACAGTTCTTTTCCATCTCCGAAAAGATGGGCTTCAAGACGCGCCTCGTGCACGTCCCATTCGGCCTCATGAGCTACCAAGGCCGCGCCATCTCGACGCGTGAAGGCAATCTCATCCGCCTCGAAGAACTCCTCGCGGAAGCCAAGCGCCGCGCCTACGACATCGTCAAGGAACGCGGTGGCGATGAAAAGCTGGCCGAACAAATCGGCTTCGGCGCTGTCAAGTATGCCGACCTTTCGCACGACCCAGCAACGGCCATCGACTTCAATTGGGACAAGGCTCTCGCGCTCGAAGGCAATTCGGGACCCTACCTCCAGTACGCCTACGCCCGCGTCTGCTCGCTTCTTGATAAGGCGCAAGTTGATTCCGCGGCACTTTCTTCTTTCGCGTTCAATCTTGCAACGCCGTCGGAAAAGCGCCTCGCGCTCCAGCTTCTGGAGTTCCCCGCGGCAGTTGTTCGCGCGGCCGAAGCCTATAAGCCAAGCGTCCTTGCGGACTACCTTTTCCAAACGGCCCAGCTCTATTCAAGCTTCTACCAGAATTCGCCCATCCTCAAGAGCGAGGAAGCGGTGAAGAATGCGCGCTTGAAACTCTGCGCCCTCTTTGGTGAAGTGCTCAAGACGGGCCTCAACCTTCTCGGCATCGAAACTCCGCGGCACATTTGACGCCAACTTCACTTAGAGAAACGCGGAGCGCGGCAAATTTTTGGAATTGGGGTGTTGAAAATTGCCGCGGAATATGGTATAATATACGCGTTTTCCTCCGCAGTGGAGGGAAGATAAAAGGAAAAACAAATGAAAAAGATACTGTTGATGTTGGCGGCGACCTGCGGGTTGCTGGGTGCGGTGGCGGATGATGAACCCGTCGCGAAGGTTGGTGATGTCGAATATACGAGATTCGACGCGGCGATGCTTGCGGCGATTGAGCAAGGCGAAGCGACCGTGACGATTTTGAGGGATTTCACGTATGCGGGGCAGTATACGACGAATCAGTTTGTTGGTGCGGGTGCGGATACGACGAAGATTACGATTGTGAATGATTACAAGGTGAACTTCCGTACGTGGGATCCGGGTTATGGTATGTTTGTGGATGGCTTGACGTTGACGTTGACGGGGTCGGGCACATGGTGGAAGGATACGGATAGTTCTTATACATATGCTGGGTCGATGTTCCTTGCGGGAGAGAAGTCGGCCGCGGCAAATATTATTGTGGAGAGCGGCACTTTTTATGCGACGGAGCCGAAGTGTTTGTTCAATGTGCAGTGGGGGACGATTACGATAAATGGTGGTACGTTCAAGAAGGTGGAATCGAACTCGAGTGGGACGCAGGGTTGGTGTGTGCGTGCGGAAAAGGCGGAAAAGGCAACAGAAGCGACAGGCGGCGTTGTGATTATTAATGGTGGTACGTTTGAGGGACCATCGGATGGGAAGATTGCATTTATCGGTCCTAAGTCTGGGTCTGAGGACTATGCGACGATTCGGATTAATGTGGCTGGGGATATTTTGTTGAAGGGCTCGACGGCTGCGCTTGCGCTGGAGAAGCAATATCTGGTCACGGAAGCAGATGGGGTGTACACGTCGGTGGCTGATGATTACGAGTTTGTGAGGAAGGGTGCGGATGGTTATTATGCCGCGGTGGCTACTGGGACTGCGGTTGCGAAGGTTGGGGAGGTTTCGTACGCGGAGTTTGATACGGCGTTGCAGGATGCAATTGCCGCGGATGTGGCGACGGTGACGGTGTTGACGAACTTCACGTTTACCAATACGATTTACATGGTTGGCAAGGGGACTGATACGACGAAGGTTACGATTGAGAATAATTATGTGGTGGACTTCCCGTATGAATATCCGAGGTATGGTGTTTTTGTGGATGGTTTGACATTGACGTTGACGGGGAACGGCACGTGGCAGAAGCCGAAGGAGAGTGCGTCGATGTTCCTTGCGGGTGAGAAGTCGGCTGCGGCAGATATTATTGTGCAGAGCGGCACTTTCTATGCGGGGGCTGCGAGCTGTATTTTCAATGCGCAGTTGGGGACGATTACGATAAATGGCGGCACGTTCCAGACGGATTATTCGGACGGTAAGTGCGTGCGTGTGGAGAAGTCGGATAATGATGAAACGACGGGCGGTCATGCGATTATCAATGCAGGTACGTTTGTAGGACCAGAGAGTGGCAATACTGGGCTTATCATTGTGAAGAATGATAAGTCGGCCAAGGTGGGTGCTTCGGTGACATACAACTTGGATGGGGCTATCAAGGTGAAGGGTTCGGCCAAGGCGATTAGTGAGACGGCTGCATTCCTTCCGATGGGCTATGAGCTTACGGATGGTGATAGTGATGGCTATTATACCATCGTGAAGACGGGGGATACTTACGCGGCGGTTGCGGCAGGGTCGACCACGACTTGCGCGTCGATTACGGCGGCTTCGGCGATGGCTTCGATGATCAATGCTAATAAGACGACTCTCATCACGGTTGCTGGCAATTTGACGCTTGAGGGTGAGACCCTCACGACGTATCAAAACCTCTTTGAGGCTACTTTGACGGGTGATGGCAAGGATGTGACGATTGTTTTCACGGCTGATGCACAGGCGACCCTTCAGTCGGTTCTTGATACGGCCGTTGTGGCGGGGACTTTGACGGAGGACGCGGCCAGCTTCACGATTGAGAATGCGACGCCAGGTGTTTATTACGTCCTTTATAGCGGGTATGAAAAGCCAGATGATTTGCCCAATGTGATGGGTTACATCCAGGCGACGGAAGCGGACACAACGTTGGCACTGAAAGGCGATCTGACGAAGGAGGAGCACGACCAAGCGTTCTTCAAGCTTGGGGCCAGTGCGACGGCGCCAGAGACGGCTGAATAAGCGAATTTTATCGTAGGGAAAAGAGGCTGCCGCGGTTCGCCCGCGGCAGTTTTTGCCCATTAAAAAACCCCCTTTTCGTACCCCCGAAAAGGGGGTTTTTCGGGGTCCGAAAACCCCCTTTTTGTACCCACAAAAACCCCCTTTTTTAACTCCCTCTGACCAACACAAAAAATGCTTCCATTTTCTTTTCAAAATTGATATAATGCCACTCCTTTTATCCACCTAAAGAAGGT
>CAVGIZ010000065.1:0-11543 GCA_963629255.1 Anaerovoracaceae bacterium | reverse complement strand
TGATGGTGAGCTGGTTACAGCATTGATCTTTGACAATTGAATATTTTTTGATACGCAGGAAGAAGCCGCGGAGGGCGAATGTTTTGCCGCGGGGTTGGGTGTAAAAAAAGAAGGCCACGGTTACCCGCGGCCTTCACAACCAAACACAAACAAAAACAAAACGGAAATCTTTACGCCTTCTTGGCGATCTCAACGATCGTCTTGAAGCCCGCCGGATCCTGAATTGCGATCTCGCTGAGCATCTTGCGGTTGATCGTCACACCCGCGCGCGTCAAGCCCGCGATGAGCTTCGAATAGCTGATGCCTTCAGCACGAGCGGCCGAATTGATACGGCCAATCCAGAGCTGGCGGAAATCACGCTTTTTGAGCTTGCGATGAATCGTTGAAAGACGCATCGCGCGATCAACGGCTTCAGTTGCCGTACGGAAAAGTTTGGAACGGGCCCCATAGAAGCCTTTCGCACGCTCAAGGCGGCGACGACGGCGTTCACGGGAAGCGGGAGCATTAGTAACACGCATTGTAAATTACTCCTTCTCTAAATTAGCGACCCTGCAACGCACGTGCGTAGGTCTTGGTTACGGTCGAATCAGTGACAGTCATGCCACGCAAGTTGCGCTTACGCGCACGCGTTTTGCCGTTGTTCAGGTGAGCCTTGCCACCCTGCGAACGCAAAACCTTGCCGTTGGCCGACATTTTCATGCGCTTTGCAACGCACTTTTTAGTTTTCATTTTAGGCATTTTTATGTTCCTTTATGTTTCCTAACCGGTCGGGCAGTCGGTAGATGAGCCCGCTCCAGACGGAATTGGCGTATATTATACCATATTTCCGTTCTATGCGCAAGGGGGTATTTTCAGTTTTTTGGGGTCAAATTTTCCCTCTTGCGAAAGGGGCGAGACTATGGTATAATATAGGGTCAAATGGTTAGAAGTGGTTTAACGCAGAAGGAGCTCATCCAGTGGGGTGGGCCAGAGGTTTTTAATCGCGCTCTCGCGTATGTCAATTCGGGGAGCGTGACGCAAGCTATTTATGACGATGAGAAGCTAGAGATTCGCGGCAAAATTGCGCAGGCGGATGGGTGGGAGATGCCGGTTGTTTGTCATTTAGAGGCGAATGGGCGCATCAAATCGGGTTGCACGTGTTTGATGAATCAGAAGTATGGTCAGATTTGTGCGCATGTGGTGGCGATTGGGATTGCGGTGATGGTGAAGGAGATGGATGATATTGAGCCCGAGCCGTCTGAAGCTCGCGGGGGAAGTGCCGCGGACGAGGCGGCGGCGCAAGAGCCCGAGGAGCCAGAGGAAGATTACATTCTCGTGCCGATGGCGCCGCGGTTTTCGGCGTTTGTGGCGGGGTCGAGGGCATCGCTTTCAATTGAGCTGGATGCACATTATGGGAAGATTGAATTTCCGGCGTGTTCGTTGCAAGGTGATAAGGTTGTATTTTTGGAGGACAAGGATGATCCGCTGGTGAGGAAGGTGCGGTCGAAGAAAGCGGAGCAAGAGGCGACGAAGATTTTGGAAGGGTATGGATTTGAGCCTGGGTATCGCGAGGGGGACTTTAAGTTTTATCTGACGAATCCGCAAGGGGTATTGAATTTTTTGGGGGCTGGGTTGTCGAGTTTGCGGCGGAGGGGCTGGCGAGTAGATTTGTCTGAGAATTTGATGGCTGTGACGGATGCGATGCCGATGGTGGTGCCGGTGGTGAAAATACGGGATGCGCCGGGCGGGGCGTTTGATGTGACGTATGAATTTGACGCGATGGGGACGGATGTTTCGCCGGTGGAGATTCAGGCGGCGCTCAATCGTGGGGATGGGTACATTTTGAAGGATGGGCACGTCACGTTATTGGACAATTCGGCGATTGAGGAGATGCATGGGATTTTTCGCGATTGCACGAGTCGAGATTGTGGGACGAGGGATGGATGGTTTCGGGTGGCTGGGGTGCATGCGCCGTATGTGAAGGCGTCGTTGGATTTGATTGATTCGATTGATGTGGATGATAGTGCAGCGGGGAACTGGAAGGAAATTGCCGCGGAGAGGAATCGCGAGAGTGGGCATGCGAAGTTTGAGCGTGTGGCGTTGGGGGCGTTGGAGAAGGTGCTGCGGCCGTATCAGAAGCAGGGCGTGTATTGGATGAGGTTTTTGGAGACGGCGGGGTTGAGCGGGTTGTTGGCGGATGAGATGGGGTTGGGTAAGACGTTGCAGACGTTGGCGTGGTTGTCGTTGCCGCGGATTGATGGGAAGAGGGGCGAGAAGAAGCCGGCGTTGATTGTGTGCCCGACGTCGCTTGTGAGGAACTGGGAGGCGGAGGCGGCGAAGTTTACGCCGTGGATGAAGGTGTTGGTGGTGTCGGGTCCGGAGCGTGCGAAGGTATTTGGGGAGATGGGCGCGGCGGATTTGGTGATTACGTCATATGCGTTGTTGCAGAGGGATTTTGAGGCGGCGTATTTGGAGCAGGAGTTTTCGGTGGTGGTATTGGACGAGGCGCAGCACATCAAGAATCGGCAGACGCGAAATGCGCGGGCGGCGAAGAATTTGAGGGCGAAGGCGAGGTTGGTGTTGACGGGTACGCCGATTGAGAATTCGGTGACGGATGTGTGGAGTATTTTTGACTTTTTGATGCCGGGTTATTTGGGGGATTATGAGACGTTCAAGGTTGGGTATGAGATGCCGGTTGCGGATGGCGGCACGGCGGGCGAGACGGCGTTGGCGAGATTGAAGAGGAAGTTGCATCCATTTATTTTGCGGCGTCTGAAGAAGACGGTGGCGAAGGATTTGCCAGATAAGATGGTGAAGGTTTCGTATTGTCCGATGCCAGATGAGACGCAACGGGAATATACGACGGTGTTGCAAAAGGAACGGGGCGGCGCGAAGACGAAGTTTGAGATGTTGGCGCTGTTGATGAAGCTGAGGCAGATTGCGAGCCGCGGCAAGGTGAGCGCGTTTATGGAGCAGTTGGACGAGGCGATTGATGGTGGGCATCGGGTGCTGGTGTTTTCGCAATTTGTGAAGCAGTTGGCGGTGTTGAGAAAAGAGCTGGAGAAGGAAGATATTCCGTATTGTTATTTGGATGGGTCGACGAAGGATCGTTTGGGGGAATGCAATAAGTTCAATCGGACGCCGGGGATACCTGTCTTTTTGATTTCGCTGATGGCGGGCGGGACGGGCTTGAATTTGACGGGTGCGGACATGGTGATGCATTATGATCCGTGGTGGAATCCAGCGGTGGAAGATCAGGCGACGGACCGTGCGCATCGAATTGGGCAGAAGAAAAAAGTGTATGTTGTGAAGCTTATTGCCGCGGGTTCGATTGAGGAAAAGGTGCTGGCGTTGCAACGCAAGAAGCAGGCGCTCATTGCCGCGACGGTATCAACGACGGATGCGGCGATTGTGGAGAAGTTGACGACCGAAGATTTGGCTGAATTGCTCAGCTAGGATTTTCTTCGGAAGGCGGTAAAACTGCCGCGGTAAGTTTGCCTTTGGCGAGGCGCACGTTGATTTGGGTGCCGCTTGGGACGGTGGAAGCGTCGCGAAGGCAGGTGCCATTTGCGTCTGTGACGAGCGCATAGCCGCGATCGAGGACGCCGTAGGGCGAAAGGAGTTTGAGTTTTGCCGCGGCGTTGGCGAGGCGCGATTCCGTTTTGGAAAATGCGAGGGTGAGGGCGGGCGTCATTTTGCTTTGGGCGAGGCGCACACGCTGGATGGATTGCGAAAGGGCCAAGCGCAAGGTGGGGGCAAGTTGAGCGCGGGCTTTTTCAAGGCGGGTGGTGGCACGTTGCGCGGCAGATGTGAGCGCGGAAGCGAGGGCGTCCGTGAGGTGATCCAAATGTTGGGTGGACCAATCAAGACGAGTCGAGAGAGAAGTTGAAATGTCGATTTGATAATGGGTAAGCGTGCGGAGCAAATCGTTGAGGACGGGGACTGCTTTTTCTGCCGCGATGGAAGGTGTGCCCGCCCGCTCGTCCGCGGCAAAATCGCAAAGGGTAAAGTCCGTTTCATGGCCGACGGCGGAGATGGTGGGGATGCGGCAGGCGGCAAGCGCACGCACGAGTTGTTCGTCGTTGAAACAGAAGAGGTCTTCGAAAGAGCCACCGCCGCGAGCGATGATAAGAAGGTCGGCTTGCCAATCCTTCGTTGATTGAAAATATTCGATGCCCTTGATGAGCGTGCGTGGGGCGTCGGCGCCTTGGACAAGGGAAGGATAAAGGCGAATTTCGAGGTTTGGGAAGCGGCGCGTAAGGACCGTACACATGTCATGAATGACGGCGCCTGCTTCGCTTGTAACGATGCCGATGCGGCGCGGCAGTTTGGGAAGTGGCTTCTTGCGATTTTGGTCGAAGAGTCCTTCCGCGGTGAGTTTTTCTTTGAGCTCGATATACTTCTGCATGAGTTCGCCTTCGCCAGCAAGTTTGGCCGCGAAAACGACGATGCGATAAGTGCCGCGTGCAGGATAGATTGTGATATTGCCAAAGACTTGAACTTTCGCACCATCTTTGAAATGTTCAAGAATACCAGGATGAAGCTTCTGACAGCGATCAAGGGGTCCCTTGAACATGATGGCTGAAATTTGCGAAGTTTCATCTTTGAGCGTAAAGTACGCAGTACCAGTGGTGTAGATTTTGAAGCCGCTGATTTCCGCTTGGAGGGTGATGCGGGTGAAAGCAGGTTCGAGAGTGTCGCGCAAGCGTTGGGTCAGGGAGGTGACCGTGTAGATTGGAGGCGCATCGGATGAGATTTCTTCGGCCATATTAGCGCCTCATAAGAACGGATGCGCGAACAACGCGTTTGCGGTCACGAATGGAATGTATACCGACCGACAGGATGGTGCCCACGGCAAAGAAAGCGCTGAGGAGGTTCGTGCCGCCATAACTGAAGAACGGAAGGGCCATGCCTTTTGTCGGCAAGGCTTCGCAGACAACACCGATATTAAACGATGCCTGAAAGAAAATGATAAAAGCCATTCCCATCACAAGCAAGCGACCAAAGCGATCCGTCGCATGTGACGCAATATAAATAGAAAGAATAAAGAACGCAATAAAAAGCAAGACGACACCAACTGAAAATACAATTCCTAGCTCCTCCGCGCCAATAGCAAAAATAAAATCAGTATGCGCTTCCGGAAGATAGAGTTGTTTCTGCATTGATTCATTAAGCCCAACGCCCCAAATGCCGCCATTCTTGATTGCAACAAGCGCCATCTGTGCTTGGTACGCGGCACTTTTCGCCGCGGGGTCAAGCGTCGCCAGTGCGCCATCAGCCGAAGCATCCCAACCGAAAAATGCCATCAATCGCGCCATTCGATTACGGTTGGCAAGAAGCTTTACAATAAAAACACCAACGCCTCCACAAAACATAATAAAAATTTGAAAAAAGCGCACGCCCGCAAGCCACATCATCAATAGCCCCGAACATCCGATAACCATCATTGAACCAAAATCTGGCTCAACCAGAACAAGCCCCGCAAGAATGCCAATGATAAAGATTGGAACAAAAAAACCATTTCGCCACAACTCAACACGCCACCCAGAACGATCAAGCCACGTCGCAGTCGCAATCACAACAACAAGCTTCGCAAGCTCGCTCGGCTGCAAGCGAACAGGCCCTAACGAAATCCATCTGTGCGAACCATTGATCGCTCGAAAACCAAAGACTGCCACAAGCAAAGCAACAACCACGGCATAAAAAAGAACCGTGAGAACCCATTGATTGCGCCAACGGTGATAATCAACCAGTGCCACGCACGTCGCAAGAATAATTCCGCCCGCCAGATAGATGAACTGCCGCTTCATAAAGTAGTAGGCATCACCGTGCAAACGCAGACCATTCGCCTCGCTGGCACTGGATAAAATAACAAGGCCCAGTGCCACGAGCAACATGACGACCAGGCCGAATATAAATAGTGCAGACTTGCGCACTGTTCGTTACTGCTGTGCGTCGGCCGGGAGCTTAATAACCTGGCCAGGCTTGAGTTGATCGTTATCGCCGAGACCGTTGAGCTCGCGAATAGCCGCCGCTGTCACACCAAACGCAATCGAAACGCCCGTCATATCGTCACCATCCTGAACGACATACGTATTCGCCGAAGCTGCCTTGGCCGTATCCTCCGCGACAGGCGCAGCCGCTTCCGGCGCAACCACAGGAGCTTCAACCGCAGGCTTCGCTTCAGCATCCTTCGCCGCTTCAACAACAGGCTTTTCAACCTTCTCCGCCTTCTTCTCAACCTTCTTTTCGACCGGCTTCAAAGCAGGCTTCAAATCCTTCCCCTTCGCAGGCGCAAGCGCGGCTGGCTTCACAACCTTCTCCGCCGGAATCTTTATCTTCTGACCCACACGAAGCGTATCCTTCGAAAGACCATTGAGTTCCTTGAGCTGGCGAATGTTGAGACCATTGCCATACGCAATCGCGCCGAGCGTATCGCCCGCCTTGACAACATACTCCTTCGTCGCACCCGTGTACGGCGCATAAGCCTTGACCGCCTTCGGTGCCGCCACCTTCGCGTCCTTCACTGGCGCTGGCACATCGAACTTACCCGGGAGTTTCAACTTCTGCCCCACGCGCACAACATCGCCCTTGATGGACGGATTCGCCTTCTTAATCGCGGCAATCGTCACGTTGTACTTCTTCGAAATCTTCGCAAGGTAGTCACCACTCTGCACCGTGTAAATCGTGTACTCCGGTTCCGCGGCAACAACTGCCGGCGCGGGTGGCGGCGGCGGAAGCGGCTTCACTTCAACAACGCACATGCAATCCACCGCGCCACATGCACACGGCTTCGCATGCTTCGTCCCCGGCGCGCACGTGCACGTCTTCTCCTCAACCACAATCGGAGTCGGCTTTGCGGTCTTACCCTCCGTGGTCGTCACGGTCTTCACCTCATTCTGAGGCTCCCCCGCGCCATACTTATAATCTGGGTCCTTACAACCCGTAATCGTCGCAACTGCCGCGACGCCCAACACAATGCCTAACTTCTTCATATTTTTGTTTGTCCTTCTTTATTGACGAGCTCCACGAAAACATCTCCGCGTTGCTCAAAATTCTTAAACTGGTCAAAGCTCGCAGTCCCTGGCGAGAGCAAAATCGTCTCCCCCTTCCCAGCATCGCGAAACGCACTCGACACCGCCTTGTCCATCGTACCGCAAAGCTCACACTCCACCGCACCCTTCCACGCCGCGGCAAACGTCTCCGCGCTCCGACCTATCAAATAAATCTTCTTGACGTACTTCTTCAAGCACTCACACGCCGTCGCCGGGTCATCACATTTCGCAAGCCCCCCCGCAATCAACCTCACCCCGCCGCCACACATCGTGACCCCCGCCTCCAACGCGGCAATACTCGTCGCCTTCGAATCATCCACACACCGCACGCCGCCCCAAACGCCCACTTCATTCATCCGATGCGGCAACGCCACATAATCACGAAACGCCGCGGCAATTTCCTCACGCTCCAGCCCCGCCAATCTCATCAGCGCCGCGGCAATCGTCCCATTCGGTTGCAAAATCTCATTCCCAAAATACGAACCCGCCACCAAATCGCTAAACCGCTCCAGCCCCGCCGGGCCCTCAATCCGCGCCTTCGCCATCGTCAACAACTTCCGCTTCAACGCATGATACGCCGCCAGCGTCCCATGCCGATCCAAATGATCCGCCTGCAAATTCAAAATCGCCGCGGCCTCAAACGTGTTCGCCGGCAAATTCGTCGTCTCCATCTGAAACGAACTCACCTCAACAACCGCCCATTCAACACCGCCCTCAACCGCAACCTCGCTCACCGGCTTGCCAAAATTCCCACACGCAACCGCACGCACATTCCCCGCACGATTGAGCCCATCCGCAACCACCTTCACAACGCTCGACTTCCCCTTCGACCCCGTCACCGCAATCATCCGCACCCCCTGCCGCGCCAACTCCTCAACCCCAAACTGCAACTCGCTCACCAACGCCAAATGCCGCGCCTCGCACGCCTTCACCATCGCATGCCCCATCGCCAACCCAGGCGACACAACCGCAAACGAACACCCTTCCAACATCGCCTCATCCGCGGCACTTTTTTGCGCATCATCATACACGCACGTCTTGTATCCAAGACGTTTGGCAAGTGCTTCCGCGGCGCGTCCACTGCGCCCGTAGCCGAGTATCGCAATTTTAGAAGTCAAGGTTCCGAACGTTCAATGCATTGTCTTCAATAAATTTCCGCCGCGGCTCAACCTCGTCGCCCATGAGCAGCGTAAACATCTGGTCCGCCGCCACCGCATCACTCAACTTGACGCGCAACATGTGCCGCTTCTCTGGATTCATCGTCGTGTCATAAAGCTCGTTCGCATTCATTTCGCCCAAGCCCTTGAACCGCGAAATCGTCAGCCCCACACGCCCCTGCGCACGCACATCATCCAGCACCTTCTTCAGCCCACCGCCAAAGTAATCCGCCGGCTCATACCCATACGCGCTCAAACTCGAAAACTCCTTCCGCAGCATCGACGCCCCGCTCCCTTGTGCGTTCGCATCCGCCACCAATTCCTCCGGCTTGTACCCGCGCTCCTCCACCATCTTGCACGTCGCCTCAATCTCCGCCAAAAGCGTCATCAACGCCTTCGCGCGCTCCTTATCAAGTACGCTCCCGTCCTTCCCCTTCACCTCGTAATCATCCAACCCCAACGTCAAGAGCTTCGTCGTCAAATCCCCATCCGTCAACACGTACTCAATATTCTTCTTGCGCTCCACCTTATAAAGCGGCGGCTGCGCCAAATAAATGTACCCCTTCTCAATCAACTCTGGCATCTTCCGATAGAAGAAGGTCAACAGCAACGTCCGAATGTGCGCACCATCCACATCCGCATCGGTCATAATCACAATCTTGTGATACCGCGCCTTCGACACATCCCACTCATCGCCAAACCCGCAACCAATCGCCGTAATCAACGTCCGAATTTCCGCGTTCGCCAGCATCCGATCAATCCGCGCCTTCTCCACATTCAACACCTTGCCGCGTAACGGCAAAATCGCCTGCGTCGCACGGTCACGCCCCGTCTGCGCCGAGCCGCCTGCAGAATCACCTTCCACCAAGTAAAGCTCAGTCTTCGCTGGATCACGCTCCGAACAATCGCGCAACTTCCCCGGCAACGAAAGCCCATCCATCACGCCTTTCCGCCGCGTCGATTCCCTCGCCGCTCGCGCCGCCTCACGCGCACGACACGCCAAAAGCGTCTTCTCAATAATCACCTTCGCAACCGCTGGGTTCTCATCGAAAAACGTCATCAACTTGTCCGCAACAATCGACCCCACAATCCCTTCAACTTCACCATTCCCAAGCTTCGTCTTCGTCTGCCCCTCAAACTGCGGCTGCGGCACCTTCACGCTCACAATCACCGTCAGCCCTTCGCGCATGTCATCGCCCGTCAGCGAATCCTTCGCCTTAATCAATCCATTGTCCGTCCCATACTTATTAATCGTCCTCGTCAAAGCGCCGCGGAACCCCGACAAATGCGTGCCGCCCTCAACCGTGTGAATGTTGTTGCAGTACGTCTGCTCCAGCGTCGTGTAGCAATCCGTATATTGCATCGACACCTCCGCCTGCACCATCCCCGTCAAGCCTTCCTTCTCGCCCTCAAAATGTATCACTGGCGACAGCGGCTTCTTGTTCGCATTCAAGTACGTCACAAACTCATCAATCCCGCCCTCATAATGGAACGTCTCCTCATGATGCTGATCACCCTCATCATCACGAAAATGAATCGTCACGCCCTTGTTCAAAAACGCCAACTCCCGCATCCGATTACACAGCGTCTCCCACTTAAACGCATGACACGAGAAAATCGTATGGTCCGGGAAGAACGTCACCTTCGTCCCCGTCTCATCCCCACACTCGCCTACAACTTCCAACGGCTTCGTCACATGCCCACGCGAAAATTCAATGTGGTGAATCTTTCCGCCGCGCTTCACCTCCACCTTCATCCATTCTGACAGCGCATTCACGCAGCTCACCCCGACGCCATGCAACCCGCCCGATACCTTGTAGTTCGAACCATCAAACTTACCGCCCGCATGCAACACCGTCAGCACCACTTCAATCGCCGGCCTGTGCTGCGTCGGATGCATGTCAACCGGAATCCCGCGCCCATTATCCTGCACCGACAACGACCCATCTGGATTGATCACCACATCAATCTGCGAACAATACCCCGCCAACGCCTCATCAATCGAATTGTCAACCACCTCATAAACCAAATGGTGATACCCGCGTTCCCCTGTGTCTCCAATGTACATAGCAGGACGCTTCCGGACGGCTTCCATGCCCTCCAGTACTTGAATATTCTCGGCGTTATAATTACTCACTTCGTCTGACATTCTTCTAATACCTTTTTGCAACCTATATTATACCATATTTGACGCCAAATTGGTAGTGGAAATTTCATCTTTTTTCAACCTTTTTTTTAGCCCCTACGCGACGCATTTTTCACCCCTGCAAAATATCTGCCGCGCCCCCAGGGGTCCCTTCCTATCGCACAAGCAATCTAAATAAACCCACCTAAATGCCAGCATCATTGCTTCCGCCCCTAAGCCCATCCAACCTTCGCGGGGGAGCGGGGTGCGCCGCCCCCCGTAACCTTGGGTCGAACCCTTGTCCTGTGCCAAAAGCGCAAGCTTTTGAAAACCTCCCAAACCTGCCTAACCTGTTCAAATTCAATTGTCAAAGATCAATGCTGTAACCAGCTTATCGCGGCGCTACCCCGCGTATTCGGGATGCCGCGCAAAATACTCCTCGTGAAACTTCAAGTCCCGCGCCCGATGCTCCTCCGGGAACGTCTCAATGAACGCCTTCCGAAACGGAATCGCGCCACCCAGGTTGCACGCATACCCCGGATTCATCTTCCTCCAAATCGGCGGCGTGCGGCCCAGCAAACACCGTCCCTCGCGAAACAGCGAACACATCTCCGCGCACTTCACCCAATCGCTCGCCTTCGCCACACGCACCTCGCCCGTCGCCTTCCGAAACACCACCGGCCGCCGCTTGTCCTCATCCGCAAACGCAATCGACTTGCACAAATGTAGCCGACTCACCACCCGCTCGCCATACCGCGCCTCACGCTCGCTCGCCGTCAAGTTCGTCACCACATGCGTCCTCACGCCGCGGCAGTTTTCCTCGCGCCACCCCAGCACAAAGTCAAACACCTCAAACCTCTCGCCGTACTCGCTCTTCGTCGTCTCGCGCCCCACATCGTCAATCACCATCTCGCACGCCTTCGAATCCTCCAGCGCCTCCAAAATCTCGTCCTTCGACTTCAGCGACCACGTCTGAATGTTGAATACCACAACCTCCCACGCCATCAGCCCAGCCTTTTGCAACGCACGAAATGTCGACGTCTTGCCTGTCCCAGCCTTGCCCGCCAGGAGCAGCTGATACCCCTGCACATACGCCGTAAGCGCCGCCTTTTGCGCCTCCGACGGTTCATACCCCAGCGCCGCGGCAAATCTTGTCATCGGCGTCACCACATTTTCTGTCTTATTCATAGTCACTTGCCTTTGCATCCTTTTTCGTGTGAAGAATCA
>CAVGIZ010000064.1:0-11562 GCA_963629255.1 Anaerovoracaceae bacterium | reverse complement strand
TCTGCAAGCCTCTCGCACCCATAAAAACCCCTTCGCCCACCCAAAGAAACCCCCTCTCCCGACCATTCTCTCCCCTGGAAAACTGCCGCGCCCCATAATCTCCCGCATCAAAATTAAAAAGAAAGCGCGGCAAAACTGCCGCGCCCGTTAGCTAAACGTTGAAACTTTCCTTTATTTCAAGGTCAATTCAACATGGTATGTGCCAGGCTTATAAGTTTTTGCCGCGGAGCCATCGGGGAGCAAAACTGCCGCGGTCGTGCCTTCTGGAATCGTAAAGTCCCAGAGCCACTTTTCGCCTTCGTACTTCCAGGCACTCTTAATCAAGCCATTGACCGACTTATAGCTCGCCTTGATGGAACCGACGCGACGATCCGGCCGAGGTGCCAAACGAATCTTCTTGAACCCAGGCTCTGCCGCTTGGATGCCAGCCGTGTGTTGATACATCCAAGAAAGGACGGCGCCATACGCGTAGTGGTTGAAGCTGTTCATACCAACCGGACCAAACCCATCCTTCTTCGTGTAGCTATTCCAACGTTCCCAAATGGTGGTCGCACCCTGGTCCACCGAATAGAGCCAGCTTGGGTGCTTGTGCTGCGTCAAAAGCGTATACGCCATGTCCCATTCGCCTTCCTTGGACAATGCATCCATCACAAAGCTCGTCCCAATAAAGCCCGTCTGCAAGCAATTGCCAAACGACTTGAGCGACGCGAGCAAATCGGCCTTCGTCGATTCTTTTGCCGCGCCCTCCACAATATCAAGCTTGAGCGCAAACACGCACGCCGTCTGCAAATCCCGCATCGTCTTCAAGAGCTTGCCATCCGCCTCCAAATACGTCGAACGAATCCAATCGAGCGCCCGCGCCGCGCTCGCCCGGAAGAACGCCACATCCTTTCCAATCGCCTCGCCCATCTCAATCATCAGCCGCGCATCATACAACCAATAGCACGCCGCCAAATAACAACGATAATTCCGCGCATCCGGATCATTCTTCCACTTCGTCCAATTACCAAACTGATTCCCGTGCGTCTCATATGTCTGGAATGAAAGCCAGTCCGCATAAATGTACCCATTCTTTCCTTCGAAGTTGTACTTGGTCGCATCCTGCGTCTGAACAAACCGCGCCATCGCATCCCAATTCGACCGCACAATCTCCTCATCCCCAAACTGACGCCACACCGTCCACGGCACAATCACACCAACATCCGCCCAACCAAAATTGAACGTCTCATTTCCATATTGCCCCACCGGTGCCACACTCGGAAAGCCGCCATTCTTATCCTGACAATCCCGCAAGTCACGCGTGAACTTTTTGAAAAATTTCCGCGTATCCATATTATAGGAACCCGCCGCGCAAAACACCTGCGTATCGCCCGACCAACCCAAACGTTCATTCCGTTGCGGACAATCCGTCGGCACGCTCAAATAATTCGACAGTTGCCCCCAATACACATTCTTGATGAACCGATTCAAGCTTGCATCGCCAACTTCCATCGTCCCCGTCTCCAAATCCTTCATAACAGACGACACCGGCCAGCTTTCCAACTTCTCAATCACAACCTTCCCCGTCGCTTCAATTGACATGTACCGATACCCAAAGAACGTGAACCGCGGCGAATATTCCGCGACCGCCCCGCCCTTGCCAAACGTGTAATAAATCCTCATCCCAATCTCAGGCGTCCGCAAATTCGCACGATACACCGAACCGGCCGGTCCATCATTCCCGCGCGACTTCTCGCCATTGGCATCATTCAACATCTCCGCCGGATACGCCTTGAGCGTGACGCCTTCATCGGCACGAAACTTGAAATACGGAACTGCCGCGCTATTCTGCCCAAAGTCCACAATCAGCTTCTCGCCGGGCTCAATCACCAGCGCCTCGCCAGGTTTGAACGTGCGCACTTTCGCGACGCGTCCAAACACATTTTCTGCCGCGCCCACAACGCCCTTCCACGTATACGCCTCAATCGGCTCAAGCGCAAGGTCCTTCCTGAGCGTCACTTCCGCACCGTCCGTCATCAACACCTCACCCTTGAAATCCTTCGTCACATCGCAAAGTTCTTTCTTCAACCCCTTGCCATCAACTGGATCCACCTGGCGTGCATCATACTCTTCCCCATCAAAAATATCCGCATGTGTCACACGCCCCGCAACACCCGCCGACCAATCTGCCGCGCGCGTCGCAATCACCTCTTTCGACCCATCCGTGTACACCAGCGTCAACTCGCCACGAAAACCCGCGCGCCGACTCTGAAACGAATCGCCCCACACCATAATCTTATCGCCCCACCAATTCCGCGACACTTCTGCCGCGAGCACATTCTCCGCATTCGCCGCCTTCCGCAAGTGCCGCGTCACATCATACTCGAACGCATATTTCGTCTTCTCAAAATGCGTGAACCCAGGCTTCAAAAAGTCCTTCCCATTCTCCAGGCGCTCTCCATTCACATACACATCAAATGTGCCCAGCCCCGACACAACCCACGTCGCGGACTTTACTTCCTTCTTATTGGAAAAGTGCCGCGCAAACCAGCTGATGCCATCTGGCACTCTCTGGCCAATTGAAGCCTCACTCGCGCCCTTGACCGCCAGCCATTCGCTCGCATCACTAAACACATTCGCCGCGTTACCCGTAAGCACCGCGCACACACCCACAATCGGGGTCAACATCATTCTGATAAGTTTCATGCCCCGTATTATACCATATTCCCGCCCAGGTTGCAACCCCCCGCGGCACTTTTCCTGAAATTGGCAAATACCCCCTACCAATTTGGGCGGAAATATGGTATAATATAGGCCTATGAACCTGTTCAGAATTTTATTAGGCACGAAGAACGACCGTGAGCTCAAAAAGCTCTGGCCGATGGTGCGTCAGATTAACAAGATTGAAGAAGAGTACCAGGCGAAGAATTTCACGGACGAAGATTATCCGAAGATGACGGCGGCGTTTCGTGAGAGGATCAAGAATGGCGAGACGCTGGATCAGATTTTGCCTGAGGCTTATGCTTTGGTGAAGAATGCGTGCCGCCATTTGGTGGGGACGACGGAAGAGGTGTGTGGTCACACGCTGACGTGGAACATGATTCCGTTTGATGTGCAGATTATTGGCGGCATTGTGTTGCATCAGGGGAAGATTGCGCAGATGCAGACGGGCGAAGGTAAGACGCTCGTGGCGACGTTCCCGCTTTATTTGAATGCGCTCGCGGGGAAGAATGTGCAGCTCGTCACCGTGAATGATTACTTGGCGCTCCGTGACTCGTCGTGGATGGGCCACTTGTACAAGTTTTTGGGGCTGACGGTTGGGTGCATTCAGAATTCGATGGATTCGGAAGAGCGCCGCGCGCAATATGCGTGTGACATTACGTACGGGACGAATTCGGAGTTTGGTTTTGACTACTTGCGTGATAACGGGATGGCGATGAGCCCGGAGCAGGTGGTGCAGAATGGGCACAACTTTGCGATCGTGGACGAGGTGGACTCGATTTTGATTGATGAGGCGCGCACGCCGCTGATCATTTCGGGGCCGGCGACGATGTCGACGAGTCATGTGTATCAGGAGATTAATCCGCTTGTGTCGGCGATTGTGAAGGTGCAGACGTCGATGTGCAATGACTTGATACAGAGTGCGAAGAAGGCGCTGGAGTCGGGGGACATGCAAGCGGCGAAGGACAAGATTTACCAGGTGTATCATTCGATGCCGAAGCACAAGCAGTTGATGCACATGTTGGAGGATCCAGTGGCGCGCAAGTTGCATGAGGATGGCGAGTTGCAGATGCTCTCCGAGATGTTCAAGGAGCATGCGCGCTCGTTGAAGGATGAATTGTATTTCACGATTGATGAGCGCACGCGCGAGGTGGCGTTGACGGATAAGGGTTGCGAGAAGATTTGCCCGAGTGACCCGACGTTGTTTGTGTTGCCGGATTTGGCGGCGCAGATGAGTGCGATTGATGGGGACGCGAATTTGACGGATGCCCAGAGGTTGGAAAAGCGCCGCGATACGCAGAGTGCGTTCATGGAGAAGAGTGAACGCGTGCATGTGGTGGACCAGCTTTTGCGGGCGTACTGCTTGTATGAGCGGGATGTGGATTACGTGGTGCAAGATAATCACGTGTACATTGTGGATGAGTTCACGGGGCGAGTGCTCCCAGGGCGGCGTTGGTCGGATGGTTTGCATCAGGCGGTCGAAGCGAAGGAAGGCGTGGAGATTGAGAAGGAATCGCAGACGCTGGCGACGATTACGATTCAGAACTATTTCCGCTTATACAAGAAGCTATCGGGCATGACGGGCACGGCGGAGACGGAAGCGCGCGAGTTCAAGGATATTTACAAGCTCGATGTGGTGAATATTCCGACGAACAAGCCCGTGCGGCGTGTGGATGGGAACGATCAGATTTATCGCACGCAGAGAGAGAAGTTCAAGGCGATTATTGCGGATGTGGCGAAGCGTCATGAGAAGGGTCAGCCGGTGTTGCTGGGTACGGTGACGGTTGATACGTCTGAAATTTTGTCGCGGATGTTGAAGCTCGCGCACATTCCGCATGAAGTTTTGAATGCGAAGAATCACGCGCGAGAAGCGGAGATTGTGAGCTTGGCGGGGCGCAAGGGTGCGGTGACGATTGCGACGAACATGGCGGGCCGCGGCACTGATATTAAGCTTGGCGAAGGCGTGACGGAGCTTGGCGGGTTGCACGTGATTGGGTCGGAGCGGCATGAGTCGCGGCGAATTGATCGGCAGTTGAGAGGGCGTTGTTCACGTCAGGGTGATCCGGGGTCGAGCCAATTTTTCATTTCGCTTGAGGACCAATTGATGCGGTTGTTTGGATCGCAGAAGTTGTCGGGTGTGATGCAGAAGTTGGGTTTGCAGGAAGGCGAAGTGATGGAGCACCGCTGGCTGAATAAGTCGGTGGAGACGGCGCAGCGGCGTGTGGAGCAACAGCATTTTGCGGTGCGTAAGCGGACGCTCGAGTATGATGACGTGATGAATCGGCAGCGTTCGATTGTATATGAATTGCGTGGGCGCGTGTTGAAGGGTACGCCGGAGGAGGTGCACAATTTGATCCTCGATGTGATGAATGATTTGATTCAGACGCAGGCGGAGAATTATTTGTTCAGCGCGAAGGATGGCAGCCTTGTGGACTTCATGAATTGGCTGGGCGTGACGTTTCCGGTGACGGTGACGGAAGAAGAAATTCAGCCGTTGATGGGCACGCCAGGCCAGGCAGGCGACCTTGTGATGAAGCGCGTAGAGGAAGCGTATGAGGCGAAGTGCGCAAGCGAGGATCCAGAGGTGTTGCCGTTCATGGAGCGCGGCGTTTTCTTGCAGGTGATTGATCGCGAATGGCAAGATTATTTGAGCGCGATGGATGATTTGCGCCAGGGCGTGAACTTGCGTGCGTATGGGCAGAGGGATCCGCTCGTCGAATACAAGAAGGAAGCGTTCCACATGTTTGAAACGCTGATGACGTCCATCAAGTCAAAGGTGGTGTCGGCGGAATTTCGGAGTGCGACGGCGATGCGGATGCGGCGCGCAATGGAGATGATGGAGCGCCAGGCGATGCAACAGGGCGTGACGAATGTGCAGGAGGTCGCGGGGGACAATGCGACGGATGAGCGCGGCGAAAGTGCCGCGGGCGAAAAGAGTGTAGACGCACCGAGCGTGGCAAAGGCGCCGCGTGAGAAGACGGTCGCGGATGTATTTGCGTCGATGATGTCGTCGGCGGGGCGGCGTGCGATGGCGGCGAGCCAGGGCGCGACCCCGGCGGGAGCAGGCGCGGCAGTTCCTTCGCGTGGAGGAGAGGTCGGACGCAATGATCCGTGCCCGTGTGGGTCTGGTAAAAAATATAAAAAGTGCTGTGGAAGGAATCTCGTATGACAACTGCGATTATTGTGGCGGCTGGTAAGTCGGAACGAATGGGCTCGGGGACGGATAAGGCGTTCTTGTCGCTCGTGAATAAGCCGGTGGTGGCGTGGAGCTTGCTCGCGTTTGAGCGTTGCCCAGATATTGACCGAATTGTTTTGGTCGTGCGGAAGGACCAGCAGATCGCGGCGAAGGCGGTTGTGCGGATGTTTGGGATTTCAAAGTTGCAGGCGATTGTGTCGGGCGGGAATCGGCGGCAGGATTCGGTTGCGGAAGGCTTGAAGGCGTGCGATGTGGATACGCGCATGGTGGTGGTGCATGATGGTGCGCGGCCGTGCATTACGCCGGAAGTGATTTCGGAATTGGTCAAGTCGGTGAAGAAGGCACCGGCGGTGGCATTGGCACATCGCGTCATTGATGCGGTCAAGTACATTGAAAAGGGAACGACCATTGATAAGACGGTGGACCGCTCGCATTTGTGGTGCGTGCAGACGCCGCAGGCTTTCCAAATCAAGACGTTGCGTGATGCGTACAAGGCGTTGCCGCCGAAGAAGGAAGTGGTCGATGATTGCGAGGCGGTGGAACTGATGGGCGAGCCCGTCAAAATTGTGGAGAACCGCCGCCCGAACTTCAAGATCACGACCGTCGAAGATCTGCAGCTCGCGTCCGCATTCTTGCGATGAAATAAAGGAGACCACAAATTATGCAATCACGCCGAATCGCAATACTGGGAGACATTCATGCGAACTTGGACGCACTCAATGCGGTTCTTGAAGATTGCCAGCGCGAAGGCGTGACGGACTATTTGTGCACGGGCGATGTGGTGGGGTACAATGCGTGTCCACATGAATGCATGGAGATTGTGCGCTCGCTCGGGTGCCCCGTCGTCAAAGGAAATCACGACCATTACATTTCCTCCGATCAAGACTTTGATGATATCAGCCCAAACGCAGCCACGGTTTTATTGTGGACAAAGGATCAATTGACGGATGAGGAAATTCAATGGCTGCGCGACTTGCCGTTTGTCGTGACGAAGATGGGCATTTCACTTGTGCATGCAACGATGGACAATCCGCAAAGTTTTGGTTACGTCTTTGATCACTTGCAGGCCGCGGCAAATTTTGTTTGTCAGAAGACGCCGCTTTGTTTCTATGGGCACACGCATTGCCCAATGATTTTTGAAAAGCAGATGAGCGGCATTTATCGGATTGACGCGCAAGATTTCAAGTTGCCGATTGGGCGCAAGTATTTCATTAATGTGGGGTCGGTCGGGCAGCCGCGCGATGGGGACCCGCGTTCGTCTTACGTCATTTATGATACGGCGGAGCGCACGGTGCACTTTCGTCGGATTGAGTATGATATTGCCGCGGCGCAAGCACGCATTCGCGAAGCAGGATTGCCGGAGCGATTAGCTGAACGCCTTGCCACTGGTCAATAAGCGCGGCACTTATTAAAGGATAAAAGGAGGAGTATCGACTATGAGAAAAGGTATCATTTTGGCGGGCGGCGCAGGCACGCGGTTGCATCCTTTGACGCGCGTCATTTCCAAGCAACTCCTCCCCGTCTACGATAAGCCAATGATCTATTATCCGCTGTCGACGTTGATGCTTTCAGGGATTCGAGATGTACTCATCATTTCAACACCGAATGATTTGCCAATGTTCGAACGCTTGCTGGGCGATGGCTCCGCAATTGGGATGAAGTTTTCGTACAAGGTCCAAGAAGTTCCAAACGGTCTCGCACAAGCCTTTGTCCTCGGTCGCGAATTTATTGGTGATGATCCTGTTTGTCTTGTGTTGGGCGACAACATTTTCTATGGCGCGGCACTTCCTACTATCTTGAAGCAAGCATGTGAATCATCCGAACCGACGGTGTTTGGTTATCGCGTCGCCGATCCCGAACGGTATGGCGTTGTGGAATTTGACGCGGATGGCCGTGCGATTTCGCTTGAAGAAAAGCCAGCGCATCCAAAGTCAAATTATGCGGTCGTGGGGCTTTATTATTATCCGAATGACGTTGTTGAGATCGCGGCAAATCTAAAACCCTCCGCCCGCGGCGAATATGAAATCACGGACGTGAATCGCGCCTATCTCGCGCAAGGTCGCTTGCAAGTTCAAACGATGGGGCGCGGCTATACGTGGCTGGATACAGGCACACACCAGTCCTTGGCCGACGCGACAAATTTTGTGCGCGCCATCATCGAACGCCAAGGCCTTCAAATGAGTTGCATTGAAGAAATTGCCTGGGACAAAGGTTGGATCACGGATGAGCAATTGAAGGTTCTCGCACAGTCGTGTGGCAAGTCGGGCTACGGCGAATATTTGCGCAGCCTCGTCAAGTAAACGGAGGTCCTCTTCTCATGCGTACGTATGTCTGCGGCCATCGCAATCCTGACGTCGATTCTGTCGCTAGTGCCTACGCGCTCGCCGACCTTCGCCGCCGCACAGGCACAACCGACATCGAGGCCATTTGCGCGGGCCGCATGCCTGAAAAGGCCGCGTGGATGTTCACCCATTTTGGCGTCCCACCGATTCGCGTCAAGCGCGATGTCTACCTCCGCGTGCGCTACCTCATTGACCCGTCCGTCCCGATGATTGATTCCTCCATGCGCCTCGACGATGCCTTGCGCAAACTCGAAGCAAGCGGCGAATCAAGCCTTCCTGTTCGCGATGCCCTTGGCAAATTTGCAGGCATGCTTTCCCCGGCGAAGCTCCTCGGCCTCTTCCTTTCGAAGGGCGACCTTTCCATTCCTGTCGGCGATGCACCGCTCCACAATTGTTCCCTCGTCCTTTCTTATTCGGACCCCGTGCACGACATCAAATCTGCCGCGATTCGCAATAGCCACAACCACTTTCCTGTCGTCGATGATTCGGGCCGCCTGATGGGCACCGTCCTCAAAGGCGCCTTTGCCGAGCCGCCCCCCATTCGTATGATCCTCGTCGACCACAATGAAACCGACCAAGGCATTCCAGGCCTCGATGAAGTTCCCGTCATCGAAGTCGTCGACCATCACCGCATGGCCTTCGCCCCAACGCGCGAACCCATCAAATACACGGCGGACGTCGTCGGCTCCACCTGCACCCTCGTCGCACGCATGTTCCGTGGCGCAGGCCTTCGCCCCACACGCGAAACGGCTGGCATCCTCATCGCAGGCATCGTCTCCGACACCCTCCTTTTCCAATCCCCGACAACGACCGAAGACGACCGCACCATCTGCGCCTGGCTCGAAAAACTCTGCGGCGAAACTGCCGCGGAAATTATGGACGGTCTCATGTCCGTTGCCTCGCCTTTGACCAGCATGTCGCCCGACGCCGCCCTCTCAAGCGATGCAAAAACCTACAAAGAATGCGGCTACAAATTCGCCCTCGCGCAGATTGAAGAATCCAACATGACCATCTTCCACGGCCGCGTCCACGACCTCGCTTCCGCCATCGAACGCGCCCTCGCCGCGAACGGCCTCGACTTCATGGCCCTCATGGTCACGGACCCCGTCCGCGGCAATTCCGAACTTCTCTTCCGCGGCCCCGAAGCCATCCGCCGCGCACTCCCCTATCGGCGTAGCCCCTACGGCACGTTCCTCATGCCCGGCGTCCTCTCCCGCAAAAAACAGCTTTTGCCCGAAGTCATCGCCGCGCTCACCTAATCTTTCCCATGGCAAAATCAAAGGCAACCATCAACCTCGAATACGGCGCACTGCGCTTCTTCTGCGCCCTCGTCAACGCCGTCCCCTACCCCGTTGCTATGTCCTTGGCACGCGGCCTCGCACGCCTCCTCTTCGACGTCTTCCGCTTCAAACGCGCACGCACCCTCTCGCGCATCCATTCCGTCTTTCCCCAAAAATCTGCCGCACAATGCGCCGCCATCGCGCGCGCCTCACTCACCAACGTCCTCCAATCCGCCGTCGAAATGATTCGCGCCCCGCGCCTCAATCGCGCATGGATGGACCGCTATGTCCTCGATGGCCAAATGTATAAGGACCGCCTCCAAGCCCTCGTCGATGAAGACCGCGGCGTCGTCATCATGGTCCCGCACTCCGGCAATTGGTACATGGCCGCCTGGTCCATGGCCAAGTACGGCCTCCCCCTCTTCGCCATCGCCGCGCGCCAACGCAACCCCAAAGTCAACGCCTGGATGAACCGCCAATATGGCGACATCGAAGTCCTCGACCGCGACAATAAATCCACCCTCGTCCAAATCCACGACAAACTCCGCGCTGGCCGCGCCTTCGCCATCCTCCCCGACCTCCGCGTCCGCAATAAAGATACCCTCGTCCCCTTCCTCGGCGGCCAAGCCAACGTCTCACACGCCGGCGCCCTCTTCGCCGTCCGCAGCGCCTGCCCCATCGTCGTCGCCGCCATGCGCCGCGAAAATGGAAAACACCTCTTCAATCATATCGCAACCCTCCGCCCCAACCCCAATGCAAAGGACGCAAAAGAAGAGTCACGCCGCCTCACACGCGAAGTCATGACCCTCCTCGATAAAGAAGTCCAAGCTCATCCCGACGCCTGGTTCTGGTTCAACAAGCGCTGGATCCTCGAGCCCGTCCACTAACGCCCCCGCGCCCCATCGGCCGCGAAGCGCCACCCAAAACTTCAAACCTTCAAACTCTCCGGCAAGCGGCACATCGCCCCACTCTGCGTACACACATACGCACTCACCTCAACCGCCCTCCGATGCGCCTCCCCCATCGAAAACCCCTTCAACAACCCCGCGCAAAACGTCGCCGTAAACGAATCCCCCGCCCCCACCGTATCCACAACCTCAACCTTCGGCGTCGCCAGCCTCGACACCCCCTCCGCCCCCATCACCACGCTCCCCTTCTCCCCGCACGTCAACACCACCATCCTCAATCCAAACTCCTCCCTCAACCATTCGCACACCCCCTCCGCGGCACTTTCCACGCGCCCCATCATCTTCCCCACAACCTCAAGCTCCTCATCATTTATCTTCAATATGTCCGCCCGCCGCAAACTCTCCTCAATCACTTCCCGCGTGTAAAAAGCCTGCCGCAAATTAATATCGAATATCTTCAAACACTCGCCCCCCACCGCATCCAAAAACGCCCCAATCGTCGCACGACTCCCCTCGCTCCTCTGCGCCAACGTCCCCCAACAAACTGCCGCGCACCGCCCCGCAACACTCCTCATCTCCTCCGTCCACGGAATATGATCCCACGCAACTCCCGTCCGAATCTCATACTCCGGCACACCCGCCCCATCCAGCGTCACCTGCACCGTCCCAGTCGGAAAACCCACCCGCGGCAAAACCGCCGCGACCCCCGCCTCCCGCAAAATCGCCGCGGCCTCATCCCCAAGCTCATCGGCCCCAATCGCACTCACCGCAACCCCCTTCAACCCATGCTCCGTCACATGATACGCAAAGTTCCCAGGCGCCCCACCAAGCTTACGCCCCGTCGGCAACACATCAAACAAAACCTCCCCAATCCCAACAATAAGCTCCCTTCCCGTCTCAATCTTCTTGTCGGGTTCCTCCTTGAATGCAAATTCGTCCATACTCGTTCTGCCTTTCTGACTAAAGTTATCAACTCCATATTATACCATATTCCCGCGACAAATGCTAGCACAAACTCTCCCGCGTAAGCAATCTAAACAAAACCTACCTAAATGCCCCAATCATTGCTTTCAACCCCAAAAGCCCCGCACTCTCCTTCGCTCACGTCCCCCCACCGCCCCCCCCCCCCGAAACCT
>CAVGIZ010000063.1:0-11812 GCA_963629255.1 Anaerovoracaceae bacterium | reverse complement strand
CCTACGCACATCCTTATAGTGTTATTTTATAATTGTTTCGAGTGCGGTCGTATCGCCCGCGAGCGCAACAAGCCCTTTTCCACAACGTTGAAAGCGAGGCTGCCTTCCGTGTTCACGCGCCCTTTTTATGTCTTGCATGATTTGAACGCTCAACGTTGCTTCAGGCGTTTTACCTGCCGTGACAAGCCATCCGTTTTCAATCGCGATTTTTACAATCTCGCTATATGACATACTCCTCCGCGGACTTTGCATGCGCAAGACCTTCTCTGCACAATCCGTGAAAGAATAAGTTTTCTGATTAGGGGTTCCTGTCGGAGGTTTAGAAATTGGTTTTTCTTTTTGTCTATTCTCCACTTTTTCCACTTGCCCTGACAATCCAAAACGCCCATCGTTCATCTTCACAAATCTTGAAGGATGTTGTTTCTTGATGTCCACATAAAGACGCGCCGTAAGTGTGGCCAATGGAGTTTTACCTGTTGTCTGCCAAAGGTTCTTTTGGAAGACGCGCGCCAAAATTTCTTCTGGCATGAGCGGCATCCCCGCATCCTTCAAAACAACATAAACAGCTTCAATAAGAGACATCGTTTAATCCTTTCTAAAATGTGCTACGTATTATACCATATTCCCGCCTAACTTGCAATACCCCTCTCCAAAAATCCGCCGCGGATCAAGGGTGGGCTAAGGGTGCCTCGCACCCTTAGTCCACCCCTCGCTCGCACCACCAAGCCTTACTTCAGCATCAAGTCGGCGATGCGCTTGGCAAAGGCCGCGCCATCGGCGACGCTCGAGCCTTCTGCAATAAGTGCCGCGTCATACAGCATATTCACGGCCTCGGCCTGTTCGGTACCTTCCATCGCCTGAATCTTTTTGACGAGTGGATGTGCCGCGTTCACTTCGAGGATGCGCTTTTCATCTGGCACGCTCTGATTCATGGCACGCATCATACGAATCATCGCCGCGCTCATCGCGTTCTCCTTTGCCACCAAGCAACAAGGCGAATCGGTGAGGCGCGTCGAAACTTTCACATCCGCAACCTTGTCCGCCAAATCCTTCTTGACCGCCTCCAAGAACGGCTTCAAATCTGCCGCGACCTTTTCATTCGCTTCCTTCTCGGCCTTCTGCTCTTCCTCGCTGCCAAACGCCACATCGCCCTTGGCGACATCCACGAATTTCTTCCCCTCAAACTCGCGCATCGAGTCCGTCAAGAATTCATCCACTGGATCCACGAAGAGCAGCACATCGCACCCATGCTTGCGCGCCGCCTCCAGCTGTGGCGCCTTGCGCGCATCCTCTTCCTTCTCCGCGACAATATAATAAATGTCCTTCTGGTCGCTCGCCATATCCTTGACGTAATCTTCCAAGAACACTTTCTTACCCGCCTCGCCGCGCGCCGTCGCATACTTGATCAGCTTCTTGATGCGCTCCCCATTCGCATAGTCCGTGTGCACCCCTTCCTTCAGCACCGTTCCAAACGTCGCATAGAATTCGTCGTACTTCTTCGCATCCTTCTTCATGCTCTCCAGCGTCGACAAAATCTTCGACGTCACCGCGCTCTTGATCTTCGCAATGATCGCATCGTCCTGCAACATTTCACGCGACACATTCAGCGGCAAATCTGCGCTATCGACGACGCCCTTCACAAACCTCAGCCAGCTGGGCAAGAGCATCTCAATGTCGTCGCCAATAAAGACATTGCGCACATACAAAGAAAGCCCCCGCTTCTGCTGCGGCATGAACAAATCCATCGTCGCTTTCTTCGGAATAAACAACAGCGCCTTGAACTCAACTTGCCCCTCGCCCGAAAACGGAATCACCTCAAACGGATCTTCCCAATCATGCGTCAAGTGCTTGTAAAACTCGGCATACTCCTCCGGCTTGACATCCTTCTTCGCCTTCTTCCACAACGCCACCATCGTATTGAGCGGCTTCTTTTCATCTTCTTCGCGGCGCTTTTTATCTTCTTCCTTCTCATCCGCGGCCACATCCAATTGACGATACGTAATCGGATACGAAATGAAATCGGAATACTTCTTGATCAAATCCGCAATGCGCCACTTGTCCAAATACTCAACCTGGTCCTCACGCAAGTGGAGCATCACGCTCGTCCCGAATTCATCCTTCACCGAATCCGAAATCGTGTAGCTCCCGCCCATGTCGCTTTCCCATTGCACCGCCTCAGAAGTGCCGCGCTTCTTACTCACAACCCGCACCTGGTCCGCCACCATAAATGCCGCGTAAAACCCCACGCCAAACTGACCAATCAGCTCTGGCAAATTTTCGCCGCCCTTCTCCTTCAACGCCTGACGAAACGCCTTCGTCCCGGAACTGGCGATCGTGCCCAAGTTCTTCTCCAAATCTGCCGCGTCCATCCCAATGCCATTATCCGTAATCATCAACGTCTTCGCGCCCTTGTCAACGGCAATCTCAATCTTCCACGACGGATTATCCGCAACGAGCGCCTTATCGGTCAGCCCCAAAAACTTGGCCCGATCAATCGCGTCGGACGCGTTTGAAACGAGCTCACGAAGGAAGATTTCCTTCTTCGAGTAAAGCGAATTTACCACGAGATCGAGCATCTGCGCGATCTCAGCCTTGAATGCTTGAGTCTTCTTTTCCATAACGGCCGTATATTATAGCACTTTTTACGCCCTTCTGCAAGGGGGTATTTTTATTCTTTCTTTAGGCGTGGAGGAAGAGCGCCAAGTTCGCACACGCAATCGCATCAAATAAGCCATCATGCCACGTGCGATTTTCAAACTCAGGCACAATCCCAAACGCCTCGCACAAATCTCCCAACGCATGCGACTCAAGCCGCGGATATTTCGCCTTCGCAAGCTTCAACGTATCCGTCCACGGCCCCCACTTCGTCAA
This sequence comes from Anaerovoracaceae bacterium, assembly GCA_963629255.1. GTDB lineage: Bacteria > Verrucomicrobiota > Kiritimatiellia > RFP12 > UBA1067 > UBA1067. The sequence continues at coordinate 8,941 of CAVGIZ010000063.1, read as the reverse complement.
GGGCGCCAATCGCGTCAAAATCGTCCGCTCCGTCGCGATATTATGTGCGACAAGCGGCCGCCCCGCCAAATACGGATAAAACTCCTCCCACTGGTCCATGATAGGCTCGGCATCAGGCGTCAACGCAGTTCCAAAAAACCATTCCTTCGTCTCGACAATCGCCCCGCCCCGCACAAGCGCCAAGCCCAATTGCCACGGCTCATTCACGTTGCCATTCTCATAGCCCGTCGTCTCAAAATCAATCGCGGCAAATTCCTCTAGCATCCCTTCGCGCCCTCCAACGTTTCCACAACCCTCAACGCCTGCACCGTCTCGCGCACATCATGAACGCGCACCACATCCGCCCCCGCCATCGCACACCACACCGCCAGCCCCACATTCCCGCCAAGATTCTTCCCCGTCACCTTTTCGCCCGTCAACTTCTTGATAATCCTCTTCCGACTCGCCCCAATCAACACGCGGCCCTTTTGCGCAAGTTCGGAAACACTCGCAAGCAGTTGCACATCCTCTTCACGCGTCGTTCCAAACCCAATCATTGGATCCAAATAAAATGGAATTGCCCACGGTCCCTTCTGATTCGCCTCCTCAATCAAACTCAAACACGCCACCGGCAAAACCAATTCCACATCCTTCTTCCCCGCGGCAAAAATCACGCGAATCATCTCCGCTATCGGCTCAGCATAAACACAATTAATAATCGCCGCGCCTGCCACAATCGCCTTTGCCGCGGTCTCCGGATGATACGTATCAATCGAAAGGGGCACCTTCACTTCCGCGGCAAGTTTCCTCAGCACCGGTTCAATGCGCGCCCACTCCGTTTCCCAATCCAGCTTCGTCGCCCCAGGCCGCGTCGATTCCCCGCCCAAATCAATAATGTCGGCACCTTCCTCAATCATATTGCGCGCACGCTTGACCGCTTCCTCCGGCTCAAAAAACTTCCCACCATCCGAAAACGAATCCGGCGTCACATTCACAATCCCCATCACCCGCGTATGCTTCATAATCCAAGCTCCATTTGCTCAAACATTTGCTTCACCGGACCAAACGACCGCCGATGCTCCGGACACGGACCCAACTTCTTCAACGCCGCCAAATGTGCCGCGGTCGGATACCCACGATGCTGCGCAAAACCATAGCCTGGATACATCTTCTCCATCCGCTCACAATCCGCATCCCGCGCCGTCTTCGCCAGAATCGACGCCGCCGCAATCAAAAGCGACTTCGCATCACCCTTAATCAAATTCCTCGACGGAAATGGCAACGTCTTCACCGCGAGTCCATCCACCAAAATCGAAAGCCCCTCCGTCATCTTCAACTTCGCCGCGACCTCCAGCGCCGCACGCTTCATCGCCAAATGCGTCGCATACAAAATGTTGAGCTTATCAATCTCCGCGGGCGACGCCGACGCAACCGCCCACGTGCAACCCGCCGTCTCACGAATGACCGCGGCAATTTTTTCTCTCTTCGCATGCGTCAGCTTCTTCGAATCATTCACATCCTTCCACGCGCCCGCCAGCAAATCTGCCGCGACTTCAAGCGGCACAGAAACTGCCGCGGCATACACCCCACCCGCCAGCGGCCCACGCCCCGCCTCGTCAATCCCCATCACCACGCCCCCCAGCGCAAGTTCATTCTCAAGCGAAATCGCCATCTCAAAATGTTTCCATTTTCAAAAACTCCGCCAGCGCCTCTTGCCACGGCTTCGTTCGATACCCCAACACATTCAACACGCTTTTCTTCAACGCCGAATTCTTGGGCCTCGGCGCCGGCCGCGGAAATTCTTCCGTCGTGCAAGGAACCACTTCACGTTTCAATCCCAGCTGACGGAAAATCTCGCATGTGAAATCATACCACGTGCATTGCCCCTCACACGTCGCATGCACAATTCCGCTCACATCGGGCTTCGTCATCAAAAACCGAATCGCATCCGCGACAACATCCGTTGATGTCGGATTCCCCTTCTGGTCATTCACAACCTTAAGTGCCGCGCCCTCTTGCTTCCCCAACTTCACCATCGTATGCACAAAGCTCGGCCCGCCCATTCCATACAACCACGCAATCCGCAAAATGACGGCGTCCGGCAAAATCATCTGTATCATCTGTTCCCCCGCAAACTTGCTCGCACCATACACCGTCTGCGGACGCGGAATATCCATCTCACTCCACGCCCACGGTTCGCGCGGCGGCTCCCCACTAAACACATAATCCGTCGAAATCGCAATCAAACGCGCCCCGCAAATTTTTGCCGCGAGCGCCACATTCCGCGACCCCTCCTCATTCAATCGAAACGCCATCTCCCGATGCGCCTCACAATCATCTACCTTCGTCATCGCGGCACAATGAATAATCAGCTCCGGCTTCTCCGCACAGACCTTCCCAACAAACTCATCCGCCGTCATGTCCCACTCCGGCAAATCAGCAATAACAAGTTCATGCTCCGCAAGCTTCCGCTGTAGCGTCCGCCCGAGCATCCCTTTCCCACCTGTAATCAAAATCTTCATGACCTATATTATATCATATCCCGCGCCAGATTGCAAGCACGACAAATCACTTAAATAGAAAAACACGAGGATGTCCTCGTGTAGACAGAAAATCTGGTAGCGGGAGCTGGATTTGAACCAACGACCTTCAGGTTATGAGCCTGACGAGCTACCAAGCTGCTCCATCCCGCAATCGGGGCCTTCAAAATGGCGCGCCTGACAGGAGTCGAACCTACAACCCTCAGATTCGTAGTCTGATGCTCTATCCAGTTGAGCTACAGGCGCACTAACTTGAAAACGGCGTATATTATACCATATTCTACACCATCGCGCAAGGGGGTTTCTCAAAAAAGTGCAATATCTTCACCTATCTGCACCCTCCGCGGCACTTTTCCACTCTTTCGCGACGCTCTCCAACCCCCTTCCGCGGCACTTTTCCCGCGCTTCCCCCTCCGCGGCAGAATTTTCAAGCCTCAAAAATAATTTTTCAAGCCTGATTTTTTTCATCGAACTGTTCGTTTGCAAAAAATCTCGGCTCTAAAATATCCCCTAGTCCAGGACCTTAAAGGTAGGGCCAGCACCCGAGTAAGAATCAAGCCCACCAAATGCGGCACCTTCCCCCTCATCACTTGCTTGCGCCGTGACAGACTTAATCTTGGGGCGCATACCAAAAAGAACCGTCCCCAACCTCACCCATGTCGCGCCCTCTTCGATGGCGATTTCGTAATCTCCGCTCATACCCATGGAAAGACGCGGCAGTCCAATGTTGAGTTTGGCTTCCAAGCTGTCACGCAATTCGCGAAGATGCCGAAAGTACGGACGCGAATCTTCGGGCTTTTCCGAATAAGGCGCCATCGTCATCAAACCTTCAACGGTGAGGCGTGGGCACTCTTCCAAAATGTGCGTGAGCGTGGGTTCAACCTCCTCGGGCTTCATGCCGCTCTTGGACTTCTCACCCGAAACATTGACCTCAAGCAAAATCCGCGGCGAAAGTCCCATCTCATCAGCGACGCGATTAATTTTATCGGCAAGGCGAATGGAATCAACCGAATGAATGTAATCAAAAAGCATGAGCGCGTGGCGAACTTTATTCGCTTGCAGATGGCCAATCAAATGCCATTCAGGCCCCGTCACGGACGCGGGCTTCTTCCACGCCGCTTCTTGCACTTTGTTTTCACCCACGATGTGAAGCCCCGCTTGCCAGGCGTCTTGAACAACTTCGGGCCCATGTGTTTTTGTGACCGCGACAATTTCAACTTCATCTGGATTGCGATGCGCACGTGCACAGGCCGCGGCAATTTTTTCGCGAACGCGTTCGAGAGTTGTTGCAAAATCTTCCATTTGAAAACCGCCTTTCTTTAGACGTCAATCTTGATAATTTTACGAATGATCAGCCAGCCAAGTGTGATGAGAACGACCATCGCGAGAAGAGCCATTACGCCGGGCAAGCTACAGAAAAAAGGAATCATCATCTTCGGTTTGATGACCGTCATAACGAGACCAAGAAAAATGGGCATGGCCGAAACGATGATGCCTTGGAGGCGACCTTGCGCGGTCATAGTGCGCACCTTACGTTCAATACGTTGCCGCCCACGAATCGTCTCAGAAATTTTATCAAAGATTTCGGTCACATTACCACCTGTCTTACGGCTAATCAAAATGGCCGACGTAACAAGCGTCAAGTCATCCGAGCCGACGCGCTCCGCGAGAGATTCAAGGGCATTCTCAAAACTCATACCAATGCGCAGTTGTTGTTGAAGTATTTGGAATTCTTCACTCATCGGTTTCTCGCCCTGATCAACAACCGAATCGAAAGCTTGCGAGATGGAAAAGCCCGCGCGCAAGGCGTTGGACATCGTGGCAAGCGCTTCGGGAAGTTGGTCGTTGAACTTTGTACGGCGGCGATTATCCAGCCAACGTGCAAGCGGCGAGGTCCCATTTTGCCAGCCCGACTTGATCTTGATGTCGCCTACAAAATAATAGGTGAGCCCCGCAAAAGCAAGCGCAAAAAGAATGGCAAGAGACCACGCAATCATACCTTCTCCACATTGACATTGCCCGTGAATTGCGGGTCAAACATCTTGGGACTAACGCAAATGCCGCGGCCCGCAAGCTGGTCATAGAAAGTCGGTACCGCGCCCGTCGGCTTGAATTCGCCCAAAATTTTGCCGCGCTCCCCAACGCCCGATTGACGGAATGAAAAGATGTCTTGCATCACAATCTGATTTCCTTCAAGCCCCGTCACTTCAGAAATGGCAACAACTTTACGCGAACCATCAGACATGCGTGATTCATGAATAATAATATCAACCGCACTCGCAATCTGTTCACGAATCGCACGCGAAGGAAGCTCCATACCGCTCATAAGAACCATCGTTTCAAGACGCGAAATAACATCCCGCGGCGAATTGGCGTGGACGGTTGTAAGCGAACCATCATGCCCCGTATTCATCGCCTGAAGCATATCAAGCGCTTCGCCTCCGCGGCATTCGCCCACGATAATACGGTCCGGTCGCATACGCAAACAGTTCTTCACAAGATCGCGAATCGGCACCGCACCCTTGCCCTCAATATTGGGCGGCCGCGCTTCAAGACGCACAACATGCGGCTGCTGCAAACGAAGTTCCGCGGCATCTTCCACCGTGATAATGCGCTCGTCATGCGGAATGTAGCCCGAAAGCAAATTGAGAAGCGTCGTCTTGCCCGAACCCGTGCCGCCCGCAACGATAATGTTCTTCCGCAAAAGAACACACAGCTTCATAAATTCTGCCGCGTTGTGCGTCCACGTCCCAAAGCGAACAAAGTCTTCTGGCGTCAGCGCCTTCTTCGCAAACTTACGAATCGTAATCGTCGGACCCGACAACGCCAGCGGCGCAATAATCGCATTCACACGCGAACCATCCGGAAGCCGCGCATCTACATACGGTTGCGACTCATCAATGCGCCTCCCGAGCGGCGCCACAATGCGTTCAATCACAGCCAAAACACTCGCATCATCCGTAAATTGACAATCCGAAAGTTCCAACTTGCCATGCCGCTCAACATACACCTTATCAGGCCCATTCACCATAATTTCGGTGACGCTCTCATCCGCAAGCAATTCTTCAAGCGGCCCCAAACGAAGCGCCTCATTGAACACATCTTCCTCAAGCCGCGCCGCGTCAATCCCTTCCGGCAAACGACCATTCGCCATCACCTCGGCAATAATCTGCTGAATCTTTTCTCGCGCCGTTTGCTCCAGCCCTTCGCGATCTACTCCCTGCATCGTCAGGCGCTTCATATCCATCCGCTTCAAAAGCTCAGACTGAATTTGCTCTTGCACATTGCGCCGAATCTCACGCAAAGGATCAGACATAGCCGCAACACGTTCTTGCGGCGGCTCTTCTTCAATCGGCGCAGCCTCAGGCTCCTCCGCGGCACTTTCTTCCACGTCATCGCTCACACGCAACATGCTCTCGCCAATCTGAATAACCATCCCACCATCCAACACAACTGGCCGCTCCACCACCTCACCATTCACAAACGTCCCATTCGCAGAATGCAAATCTTCCAAAATCGCACAATCCTCTCGCACCGTCAAAATCGCATGCCGGTCCGAAACATCAGGAAAATCCAAATGCACGCGGCAGTTCGGACTGCGCCCAATCACATAAGTGCCTTCCTCCAATTCGCGCGTCTCACGCACACCACCAATGAGCGTCGTCAATTTCATCAGCGCCCTCCCGTCACATTCTCCTGCTGACGCTTCAAGTTGAGCTCTTCCATCTCACTGCGGATCTTATCAAAGTCCACCTTCGGCAATTCCTTCTCGTACGACGTATCATTCCGATTGCGCAACGTCAGCACAAGCCGCCCCTTCATCTGCTCCGTAAATGCCAACATCTCCGCCTCCCGCGGCGTCACTTCCAATGTCACCGTCGAGTACCCCTTGTTAACCCCAAGCCCTTCCGACGCGCGCGTCTTCGCCGTCGTCTGCCCCGTCGCAAGCACCAACACATTCTGCAAAATCGTACTCGTCACAACATCACCCTTCCGCACGCGCCCATCCTCGCTCGGAAACGTAAACGTCCCAATCACATCCACATGATCATTCGGCTTCACCATCCCAGATACACTCGCCGCGCCCTGACAATTAATCGAAATCGCACGCATCTTGCGCTTAATATCCGCCGAGAGACCCCGCACATTGGGGTCGCCACCTTCCACGTCCGACCAATACAAAACCTCGCCCTTGCGATGCCCCAGCAAAATCTTCCGCCCAATCGCATCCGTCAAATTCTCCCGCGTCAACGCCTGCCCACGCGTGCCCAACGCAGGAACGGTAATAAGCCCCAAATCACTCTTCGCGAGCACCGTCCCCGCCGGCACATCATGCTTGAAACACAGCGCCTCAATCGTTTTGTAGCGCTTGTTGATCGCGTCCAATCGCGCTTGCACTTCATGCTCGCACGACGCCACATACAGCCGCGTCAAAACTGCCGCGACCAATCCCGCCACCAAACTCGCTATCAAAACGATCTTGCGCTTCATTTAGAAAAGCCCTCTCACTTTGCCTGTTTCAACATCCACATCCACACGCCGATACGCAGGCGACGCCGACGTCCCCGGCATCAACTTAATCTCGCCCGCCACCGGCACAATCAGCCCCGCACCCTGATAAATCAACACGTCCTTCACCGGCAAACGCCAACCCTTCGGCCGCCCATGCAAATTCGGATCATGTGAGAGCGAGTATTGCGTCTTCGCAATGCAAACAGGCAAATGCGCCGTCTCCTCATTCGCCTCAAACGCCTCCAACTTGGCAAGTGCCGCGCTCTCATAATCCACCCCATCGCCACCGTACACTTCCTTCACCTGCTTCTCAATTCGCGCCCTCAAGCTCTCCTTCAAGTCGCACAAATACGCAAACTTGTTCGGCGCCTCACACGCCTTGATGACCGCCTCCGCCAGCTCCAACGCCCCTTCGCCGCCTTTGAGCCAATGGTCGGAAACAGCAAATGCCGCGCCCGCATCTTCCGCCACCTTCCTCACCAAATCGCGCTCCGCCTGCGTGTCCGTATAAAACGCATTCAAACACACCACCGGCTGAATCCCCGCACGCCGAATAATGTCTATATGCGCCAGCAAATTATCACACCCCGCCTTCAGCAATTCCAAGTTCTCATGCGTGTAAACTGGATCCAGCGGCATCCCCGCCTTCACCGCAGGCGCCCCACCATGCGCCTTCAACGCACGCACCGTCGCAACGAGCACCACCGCATCCGGCTTCAACCCCGAACACCGACACTTGATGTTCCAAAACTTCTCAAACCCCATGTCGCTCGCAAAGCCGCTCTCCGTCACAACATAATCCCCAAGCGCACACGCCAAACGATCCGCCACAACCGAGTTCTGCCCAATCGCAATATTCGCAAACGGCCCCGCATGCACCAACATCGGCTGCCCCTCCAGCGACTGCATCAACGTCGGCTTGATCGCATTCACCAACAAGGCGCACATCGCCCCATCCACTTCCAAATCCGCCGTCGTCACCGGCGCCCCAGACTTCGAATACGCAACAATAATCTTCCCCAGCCGCTTCCTCAAATCAGCCAAGTCCGAACTCATCGCCAAAATCGCCATCACCTCCGACGCCACAGAAATATAAAACCCCGACGCGCACGTAAACCCGTCCAACTTCCCTCCGCGGCCAATCTCAATATTCCTCAAACCCTGCGCACAAAAATCCATCGCCCAACGGAATTGAATCCGCTCAGGGTCCACATCCAGCCGCTTCAACCCACGCGCCGCAAGCCACTCATCATCGTGATTGCGCTCATGCTGCATCCGCGAATTGAGCGCCACCATCGCCAGGTTATTCGCATTCGTCACCGCGTCAATATCACCCGTCAACCCAAGCGACAACGCCGTCAGCGGCACCACCTGCGCAAGCCCGCCACCCGCGGCACTTCCTTTAATATTAAAGGTCGGCCCACCCGACGGCTGCCGCACACACCCAATCACTTTCTTCCCAAGCTTCCCAAGCCCCTCCACCAATCCAAGCGTCGTCGTCGTCTTGCCTTCCCCAAGCGCCGTCGGCGTAATCGCCGTCACATCAATATATTTGCCGCGACGTCCCGCCCCCACGCGCTTCAACACTTTGGTGACGTCAATCTTGGCAAGCACCTTTCCATGTGCTTCCCATTCGTCATCCTTCAAGCCAAGTTCCGCAGCCAATTCCGCGGCACTTTTCAAGTTCTCTTCGGCAGCTTCAGCAATCTGCCAGTCTTTCAATTTTGTCGGATCAAGTTTCATGGCGTGTATTATACCATATTTCCGACCAAACTGCAATACCCCCACCGCACTTTTCCTCATTCCCCCGCGCGCCCCAATGCCCTCCCTCGCGCGTAAGCAATCTAACCTCTCTCCACCTAAATGCGTCATACATTGCCATCCGCCTTCAAGTCTGTCCAACCTTCGCG
>CAVGIZ010000062.1:0-11818 GCA_963629255.1 Anaerovoracaceae bacterium | reverse complement strand
GCTGGATGCTCGCTGATGGGCAGTGGCGTTGGAATGACGATGCACTGACCCAAGGTTTCGGGGGGCGGCGCCCCCCCCCCGTTCCCCCGCGTTGGTTGTGCGGGGCTTCTGGGGTGGAAGCAATGATGGACGCATTTAGGTGGGTTTGGTTAGGTTGCTTACGCGGGGGAAATACCCGAGAAGTAGGGAAACAATGACAACGGGGACCTGCGGCCCCCGCGCCCCCGCGTTGGTTGTGCGGGGCTTTTGGGGCGGAAGCAATGATGCTGGCATTTTGGTTAGGTTGCTTTCGCGCGGGAAGGGGCCCTTGGGGGCCGTGGTAGCTGGTTACAGCATTGATCTTTGACAATTGAATAGTTTTGAGAGCGCGGTGGAAGTGCCGCGGAGGAGGGGTGTGGAAAAGAAAAAAATTGGGTGCGGCACTTTTTCTGCTTGCAAAGTGCGGGGGAAATATGGTATAATACACGTTCAGAAGACGTAGAAGGATTATTCAGATGGCGACATTTCAATATATTGCGAAGGATTCCGCGGGTAATGAGACGCGCGGACAGGTTGAAGCTGGCGATCGCGCGAGTGCAATTGCGGCCGTGCGTGCACAGGGGTTGATGCCTACTGCGCTCGGGGAAGTTAAATCTGCCGCGAGCGCTGGTGGTGCGGCAAAAGCGCCGCGGAAGGGGGCTTCGAAGAAAAGTTCCGCGAAGGGCGGTGCGAAGGGCGGAGCCTTGAATATGGAGATCAAAATCAAGTTGCCGAACTGGATGCGCGGGAAAGTTAAGACGAAAGTTTTGACACAGTTCACGCGGCAGTTGGCGACGTTGGTGACGGCGGGGCTTCCGTTGATGCGTGGTATTGAGGTGTTGAAGCGGCAGATGAAGGATCCGCAGATGAAGGAGGCGCTGGATGGGATTAGTGACAACATTTCTGCGGGCGGTACGTTCAGTGAGAGCTTGACGCAGTATCCGAAGATCTTCGACAATCTGTATGTGAACATGGTGAAGGCTGGCGAAGCGGGCGGTGTATTGGAAGTGGTGCTTGGGCGATTGGCGGAGTTTGCGGAGAAGTCGGAGAAGATTAAGAACAAGGTGAAGGGCGCGATGATTTACCCGATTGTGGTGTTGTGCGCGGCGATTGGCATTACGGCGTTCTTGCTGGTGGCGGTGATTCCGAAGTTCAAGCAGGTGTTCAATGATATGCTCGGGGGTGCGAGTTTGCCGCCGATTACGGAGTTTGTGATTCAGGCGTCTGAGTTTGTGCAGCACAATGGTGGGCCGATTGCGTTGGTGGTTTTTGCGTTGTGGGTGATTAAGAAGGTTGTGGGCAAGACGGAGAAGGGGGCGTATTTTTATGATGTGTTGTCGTTGAAGATGCCGGTGACGGGGACCTTGGTACAGCGGACGGCGGTGTCGCGTGTGACGCGGACGTTGGGTACATTGCTGGCGTCAGGCGTGCCGATTTTGCAGTCGCTTGTGATTGTGCGAGATACGACGGGGAATCGTGTGGTGTCGAGGGCGTTGCAGAATGTGCATGATGCGGTGAAGGAAGGCGAAGGGATGACGCAGCCGTTGTCGCAGTGTTCTGTGTTTCCGCCGATGGTGACGTCGATGGTGGAAGTTGGTGAAGAGACGGGTGCATTGGCGGACATGTTGACGCGAATTGCGAACACGTACGATGATGAAGTCGATAATGCGGTGGCGGGGATGACGGCGGCGATTGAGCCGGCGTTGATTATTGTGTTGGCAGTTGTGGTGGGCACGATTGTGATTGCAATGTTCTTGCCGATGATTAAGATTATTTCGAGCGTGACGGGGGCAGGGTCGTAAATGAAGAAGGGCTTCACACTTGTTGAGATGTTGGTCGTGGTGGCGGTGCTCATCACGTTGATGGCGATTGCGTTTCGATTGGGCGGGATAGCCAAGCAAGACGATGCGCGCAACAAGACGGTTCTGAGGATGCAGAAGTTGGAGAACTGTTTGAGTGGGTATTATGCGGCGTTTGGGACGTATCCGCCGGTGAAGTTGCATGGGGACAGGTCGTATTTGCAGACGACGAACATACGCGGGATGCAAGATGTGGACGGCAATGAGCAGGAGCCGAATTGGGCCAGTGAATGGGAGAGTGAGTTCCAGATAAAGGCGGCGTGTTTGGCGCAGCCGGTCGCGTGTGAATTTCCTTATCCAGAAGATAATGATGTTGCGAAGTTGGTGGAGAAGAAGAGCGAGCGGCTTAAGGTGGAAGCGCAGATTAATACGAAGTTGGATTCGCATACGAAGAGTGTTTTGTCGGCTGGGTTTGATAATGGTGTGGGGTCGAACATTGGTCGACATTCGCGGAATAAGGACAATGCGGACTGGCGGAATACGGAGTTGTTTAAGTTTGGGTTATTGAGTTATTTGTTGCCGCGGTATTTGGTGATGATGGATTGTGATGATCGTTTTTTTGATTATGCGCAGTGGGGGAATAATAATTCGTTGCCGTGTGATCCGTTTACGGGGAGTCGGTTTACGAGTTGGAGAGAGATTCAGCAGAATTGTTTGACGAGCAATCAGAAGAGTGATTTGGCGCGGGTGAGTAATATTCCGTCGCAGGCGGCGTGTGCGCGATGGATTTCGAATTTGGAAAAGATGTTGGCGACGAAGTGGCAGGTGACGTTGTTTGGTGTGGTTGTGTCGGATGACGATTCGGATGTGGCGCGGAATGTTTCAAAGAATGATATTTCGAAGATTTATTCGCCGATGGGCGGTGGGTCGGATTCGACGGCGAACCAATATATTTTGGATTGCATTACGGTTGTAGATGGATGGGGAAGTGAGTTTTATTATTATTCGCCGGCGCCGTATCAGAATTATGTTTTGTGGAGTGCGGGGCCGAATTTGAAGACGTTTCCTGTGTGGGCTTCGAAGGAAGAGTTGACGAGTACGGCCAAGACGTATGTGCTTGGGTGGACGAAAGATGACATTATTAGTTTGAGTCATTAAGGAGGAAAAGAAATGAAAAAAGGATTTACATTGGTTGAGATGTTGGTGGTGATTGGGATCATTGCCTTGTTGGTGGGTGCGAGTATTGGAGGGTATTCGGCGGTGACGAGGATGGCGGAGAAGACGAAGGCGCAGGAGCTTGTTTCGAATGTGGCGACGGCGTTGATGGTGATGTATCAGCAGGAGGGGATGTGGCCGAAGCGGTTGGCGGCGGTTGGCGAGACGGGCGGGAAGTTGGATAAGGACCGTGCGTTTGCGATGCGGACTTATTTTTCGATGAACACGGATGCGGATGATACGAAGCTGGTGGGTTTGGATCGGTTTGGTATTGTGACGCCGTGGGCGACGGCGGTATTGAAGGCGCGTGGGAATAGCGCGACGGAGGGTACGGTTGTTTCGAGCGCGAAGGATGGGTCGCATACGGTTGGGGATCACATTTTGTATTTTGCGGTGGATACGGATGGTGATGGGATTATCAAGGGCGCGAATGTTGGGGGTGAAAGTGTGGATGTGCGTGCGACGGCGATTGTGTGGTGTGCGGGGAAGGATGGGAAGTTGGAGAGCTACAAGGATGGGCTTAAGAAGGATGATCTTTATAGTTGGGCGTATGGGCAGACGAAGGGGATCCAATGAAGAGGCGCGGTTTTACAATTGTTGAGCTGGTGATGGTGATTGGGATTATTGCGGTCCTGATCACGATGGTGACGACAGCGGCGAGCCAGTCGGTGAAGGCGGCGCGGAGTTCGCGAGCGAGTGCGATGTGTGAGATTATTGAGACTGGGCTTGCGACGTATTATGCGCAGAAGGGGGAATGGCCTGGGTCGATTGGGGGTAAGATTGCGAATGGGAGTTTGGGGACGCGGACGAATCGGTTGGGGGCGAATGGGCAGAGTGATCCGGATCAGTTTGTGTTGAATGGAGCGGAAGTGCGCGATATGATTAAGGCGATGGTGGATGAGTGCAAGCAGGGGAATGCGGTGATTGATTTGTCTGGGCTTTATGTGTCGCGGAATTCGGGTGAGATTGGGCAGAAGGGTTGGGGGCTTGATTTTATTTCGGCGATTCGTGGGACGAAGGAGACGGCGCGGAAGATGAAGACGGCGGAGATGTATTACGGGTATCAGAATGACAATGGGTATTTTCGGCGGTTCAACATTATTTATTCAATTCCGACGGACAAGATGATTGTGTCCAAGCAAAGTGAATGAGGGCGAGGCGAAAAATGAAGAAGGGTTTTACATTGCTTGAACTTTTGGTTGTCATGGGGATTATGGGCCTCATGGGGACGGTATCGATTGGTGGGTATCGCGCGATGCAACGCGGGATGGAGGAGCGCGGCGTGATGCAGAATGTGAACACGATGATTCGTGCGGCGTATCAACGTGCGCAGATTGATCGTCAGCCTGTTGCGATTTATTTTTGGAATGAGACGTTGCGCGCGGCAGATGCGGATAATGACGCGATTGTGGCGGGGCATGCGGTGGCGATTCGGAGGTATGGGCGTTTTTCGGATGTGGATAATGGGTGTTTGGTGGATGAGTTTGCGGATTTGGATAAGACGTACCAGGTTGATTCGTCGTCGAGTTCATCGAGTTCACGGACGGCGAGTGGCGTACAGTTTTATATTTATCCGATGGAACAACTTTCGCAGATTCAGAGTTCAACGCAATTGCGGCGGACGCTTGTGGCGGGGAAGATTGAAGAGTGCAATGAGTCGCTGACATTTTTGTCGGATGAGAACAAGGCGCAGAATGTGGTGGGTGGGACGCAAAGTTCGAACACGAATAATCGAGAAGTGCCGCGGTATGGTTTTCGCATTGAAGATCAGGGGAATGTGAATTGGAAGCAGGGGATGGCGTATGGGATGGAGTTTATTGATATTCGTTTGCCGCAGAATTATATTTTTGGGTCGTCCTATTCGGATAGTGTGAACACGCCGATAAAGGAAGCGGGGACGATTGTGTTTGATGTGGGGGTGAATCGCGGCAGTGGGTTGACGACGGGTGGCACGATGGGGCGTAATACAATTGATGTTTATTCAATCCGCCAGAATGGTGCGACGATGCAGGCGAAGAAGGTCGCTTCGACAACGAATCCGGAAGAGAGGATGTAATGAGAAAAGCATTTACATTGATTGAGGTGAACTTGGCGATGTTCGTGATGGCGACGGGCATTTTGTCGGTTGTGGGGCTTTATGCGTTTGGGTATCGTGAGAGCCAGCAGAGCCGCGAAGATGTGGCGTCGACGGCATTGGCCGATGCGGTGATTAGTCCGTTGATGATGGCGATTACCGCGACAAATTTGAAGTGGAGCGTTTTTCGGGATGAATTTTATTATCCAGATCGGACGGGTTGGCAACCTTATTTCAATAGTGATGGTGTGGTGACGACCGATCCGCAGAGTCGGGCGCAGAGTGCGTTTTCACAGACGATGGCGAGGATGCAGAGCGCGGCAGATGGTGATTTGCGTGTGGACACATCATTTCCATCTTCGTCCAAAACTGCCGCGGGGATGAGTTGTGGGCTTGTGATTCAACACGATGAGGGGTCGCCGATTGTGCGTATTGCGTTTCGTGCGACGAAACTTCCAGGGACATTGCTTGCGATGCCCATCTTCTATACCGAGGCAAGATTTCAGGGGCTAGCGGATAAATGAAAAAAGGATTTACGATATTGGAGTTGTTGGTGGCGAGCTTATTGCTTGGCATCTTGACAACGATTTTGACGATGATTTTTAGTCAGTCGTCTATTGCGTGGCGTACGGGGACGGCGGTTGTTGCGGACTTGGATGATGTACGCGATAATGTGGCGGAGATTCGCGAAGAGGCGGATAACGCATTTGTTTGGGATAATGAGATTTATCGGACGACGGGGCTTTGGGATCGGAACGGGAACTTTTTTGATCGTGCGTGCGATGCGTCGTCCACGGTGCAAAGCGAGAATAGTGGGCGCTGGCGGGCGAACTTACTGCGTGCGAAAGCGGGTGGCATTCGGAATTCGACGAGTATTTATGGTAGCCAAAATTTGTTGACGGTTGGGTCGGCGCGGCTTGCTAATCAGGGGAATACGTACACGGTGAATGTGATGAGTGGTGGGCCTGATGGGCATGGCGCGGCATCTGACGTAGATTTGTGGAACGCAATATGGAGCAATCCCGATGTGTTTGAATAAGAGAGGATTTACGCTGGTCGAGTTGCTGGTGGTCATTGCAATGATTGCGGTGATTCTCGCGGCATTTTCGACTTCGGTGACGGCCGCGCGGCAACGTTCGCGCATCCAAAAGGCGACGGCAGAAGTGAATGCTATTTCGCAGGCGATTTTGGCCAGCGAGAATTGGGTGTCTTCGGGCGGCAAGTATGAGCTTGACATTCAGGGTGGCATGGTGGAAGTGAGCCGCAGTTCGCTTGCACGTATTTTTGGTGGCGGCAATGCGGAATCGGGAGGAAAGATTCCAGTGATGTTGCAGGCGTCGCTTGGGGACGATGGTAAGATGCGCGATCCGTGGGGGCATCCGTATTGGGTGCGCATTACAAAGAATACATTCACACCCGTTTTCAAGACGGCGACGGGGTCGATGACAACGGGATTTTATTTGCCGAATTTGTATCGGCTGAAGGATGGTGAGCGATGAAGCGCGGCGGATTTAAGCGCGGCAGTGCGCTTTTGATTGTACTGGGAATGATGACAGTCATCGTCGTTTCGGCGGTGGCATTTTCGGCGTATATGCGTTATGCGCGTGTGCCGTCAAGTTATTTGCGGCGGACGTCGTCCTCGCGGTTATTGGTGAAGGCGGCGTTGGCCGAAGCGATTGAACGTATTGATTGCGCGATTGGCAATAATCCACATCCGGGGATTATGAATCGGCCATATTCGTATCCGCGCGTTGGCGGCGTTCAGATTTATAACAATTGGCAAGACCGCATTTTTATTGGTGGGACAAATCAGACGCAAACGGCATCGGTGGATGATACGGTGTCGGTGCTCAATGTTGAAGCACTTGCGTATTTGCCGCCGCCGCTCATCAATGAGGCGCGTTTTTGGTCGCGGCGTTCGCTCGCGGCAGTTTGGGAGCCGATGGGATTTGACGCGGGGCGGTATGCGTTTTGTGCGGTGGATGTTTCGGACTATATTGATATCAATCGTGTGCGTTGTGCGAATTCTGATTGGACAGAGCAACCTATCTATGGGCGCACGTCTGCCGATAATGGGCGCATCTCGCTTTCCTATGCTTTTGAAAATTCTAATCACACAGGCTATCAAACGCCCGATCCAACGGCCTGGGACCAATTCATGGACACCTTTATTGGCGATGGAAGAGTGCCGCTCGTTTCGCTTGCAGACTACAATCTCGCCGTCAATTCGCGGGGCTGGGCGAGCATGAGCCCGTTCTGTAACTTCTTCAAAAACAACGTTTTGTTTGTGACCTCTCGCAATGGGGACGCGGCAGAATTCTTGCGTCACCAAGTGTTTGTGACCGATAGCCTCTTTTCAATTTCCAATGCGCAGGATGTGGTTGATCTCTCTTACGAAGAAGACCAGCCGTTCTATGATTATCAAGGGGCTAATCAAGATGATGAGAAGCAGAATGATGTCAACTTGGATGTCCTCGTGAGAGGCGTTTCGGGTGGCCAAAGATTTTGGAATAAGAGCGGCGTTCAAAGGACTGACCTGCAAAATGCGGGCGAGTACATTATGCTTTACGACTACCTGGATAAGGATTCGGTACCATCGTCTCTTGCTATGCCCACGATGGAACGCACGCCGATGGTGTGCGGTATGTCGCTTGAAGGAAGTTCTTTGACGGTTGCCATTCAGCCAGGGCAGGAGAAAAAGAAGTATACGCCGGATGGCGCGTATGTTTGGGTTTCGCGCGATTACAAACTTCATCTGCAAGGCCAGTTGGAAGTCAACGTTGGCACGGTCTATCCATTCAAGTATGACCATGGCCGGAACCTTTCCTACAAGGTGCAAGCTGCCGCGACGATTGCGTTTGTGCCAAGTGATTACGACCAGTTGCGCCGCAGTGGGGCGAACGCGGCATTTGTCATCTCCAAGAATGATTGGCAAACATCGCAACAACAGGCGACGACCAAGACGTATGGTCGCAACAATTTGGGTAAGGCCGTCGTCATGCAATCAAATATGGCCAACGTGCCGATTCATAAGGTGACCACAGGCTCGGCAGATGAAAAAGATGTGATTGCCGCGGACGTGGGGCTTTCCTTTGGTAGCATCAATACGGAACTTTCATCTGACTTGGCCGCGAGCGATGAGTTTGAGGCGAGCACGTGTTCCTTCCGCGTCGCACAAAAGTATGAAGTTGATAAAACTGGTGGTGCAGGCAATAATGGCGGCGCTGGCGGAAGCACGCTGGGCGGCTTAGGAAATGCCGTTGGGAGCCCCGTGGTGCAATACGGCTGGTTGCCCGCAAACGCGGCACTTACAGACGCGGAAGATTTACAAGATGGCGAAGGGAAGGGTAAAGCTGGTACGTATATACCCGTCATCCAACTTTGGGTGCGCATTGTCGATAGTAACAACGAAACGGTTGATCTCGTTCCAGCCTTTGTTGAGGACGACAAGAACGCGTTGTCCGAACGTCAAGATGCGACAGATGCCAAAATTTCCTACATCCGTCCGCTCGTGCGTTTCTTTGATACGAGCAAGACGAAGGGCTCGGTGACGTATGCTGCGGGCGACTTTGCGTCTACCCAAATGACTTCGGACGAACAAGACATTGAAATCTATCCGCAAGCGTATCTTGCTGATGACCCGCGCTTCAATTACGCCCCAGAAAACCTTGTCGCAATGGCGTCCTTCTCGTCTTCAAGCCTGGGCGAGGAATGGTATCAAAATCAGACCTCGGGCTCGCATGATGGCGACATCTTTATGTCAACGTCTGACGCGGGTTATATGCAGAGCAAGTACGAGCTCGCGAACATTTTGCCAATCACAAAAATTAGCGGTGGTTTGAGCGGCACGGGCGATGACGGCGGAATGCGCACAAGCTTTGGTGCTTCGCCTGCCAAGGATGTCATGTGGAGTTCGTATTCGCTGGGCTGGAATGGAACGGACGATTTGAGGAATCTCACCATTTATAACGGCACGCGCGGCTATCGCATCAATCCGTATACACCATCGTCCGAGGTCATGATGTTCGCCCTTGCCAATACTCCAATCGATTGGTGGGCCGCCTCCACAAATGATGTGAATGATACGACCAAGGAGCAGATGATGGGCGACCAAAACGAGGCCAACAAATATGCCTTCAGCCAAATGCCAGGCGCGACCATTCGCATGGAACACGGCAAGCTCGATCAACAAGGAAAGGCCCCCGACAACACGCTTCTCAAGCTTGCCGAAACAATGAGAGATCGCTTCCGCGCGACAACCGATTGGGAAGAAGCTTACCGGACGCTTGGCTGGGCAACCGCGGATGAAATTGCGGGCGTGGACCTGGGCGTCAACTTGCACGCGGTCGACCGCAAGTATCTCTATGGCTATTGGAAAGAATGCTTGGCGGCGCGGCAACAATTGTTCCTCGTCTTTATTCGTGCTGAGCCGATGATGATGGGCGGTGGCACGTTGGGGCAATCGCCGCCGCAGTTGGGCGCGCGTGCGGTCGCGCTCGTGTGGCGCGATCCCGCGGCAACAATTGAAGATGTCTCTGGGCGCGGCAATAATCAGAACGGCAACTATATGAGCAGCTCCAGCAGCACGAGCAATCAGCCGCGGCCGCATCGCTCACGCATTCTTTTCTATCGTCAGTTTGACTAACCTCTTTCATTGGAAAGGTGATTCCTCTTATGCAAAAGACACGAAACGCATTTACTCTTGTTGAGATGCTGGTGGTGATTGGCATCTTGGGCGTCTTGATCGCCGTCTTGATGGGCGTGATGAGTGGTTCGACCGAATCGGCGCGCGCGGCCAGTTGCTTCGCCAACATGAAGAGCCTTGCCAACGCCTGCCATTCCGCGGCAGTTGCCAGCTCCAATCCACAAGCCTATCCGCTCGCCGGATGCGAAATTACGTACTCGATTGAAAACGAAAGCAACAGCACCTCTGCAAAAGCACGCTACTATGAACGCAAGGGCTGGATCAGTTGGAACTCGAAAAACGTTTATCCATCCAATTCCCCACAAGCGTGCGAGCCCATCAGCATGTTCACGGACAATGCAGAAGACGCGCATTACGCCTTGACGAACGGTGCGCTTTGGAAATATGTCGCGGCAAATTCCCGAGTCTTCGTCTGCCCCTCGCATACCAAAAAGGTGAATCCTGTGCATTGGAGTTACCTGATGAATGCAACGTTTGGTTGGAACGGTGGCGGCAGCGATGTGTTTGATTCGGAGTCTGGCTTTGTTTATTACGGCGGCAAAATCAGTTGCAAGCGCCCGGGCGATGAAGTCCGTTCGCGCGGCACCGATCGTGTCCTCCTCTTTGGCGAAGTTCCTTTCACTGGCCCCGGAAATTGGTTCCCCTCGGGCAATGGCGGTACGACCGATACGGACGCCATCTTGCAATTTGATGGATGTGATGACAATCCCAATTCGCCAACTTCAGACGGTGGCGGCGGCGACACCAAAGAAAACATCGGCGCCAACCATAAGAACGGCAAGTATTGGTGCGCGCACGTCGTCTTCGCCGATGGCCACACGGAAAAAATTAGCGTCGGCAAAACAGATGGAACACAAATGGATGCTTCCAACCTCAAAAAGTTGACGACCTATTTGTGCACAGGCACGGACTACAGCCTCCACGGCACCACAATCGAAGTCCTCGACCAGTGACCGACGCCCATTGCCATATCGCCGCGGACGACGAAGCGCGGCACTTTATCTGCCGCGAGCCAAACGAAAGCGCGGCAGATTTTGTCGCCGGTCGTGATCTCCTTTTCCGCGGCATTCATCCGTGGCAAACACTCAACGTCACCGAAAGCGCGGCATTTATTTCCGAGCGTCTTGAACCCTTTCTCGCCGACCTTCCGCGGCAGTTTTTCAACGCAGACGAACCGCTTGCCGGCATCGGCGAAATTGGACTCGACCGCCTCAAGTGCCGTGACATTTCGCCTTTGATGCGCGAAGTCTTTGAACGCCAACTCAAGGCCGCGGCGGATTTGAAATGCCCCGTCATCTTGCATGGCGCAAAATGTTGGGGACAAGTCGTTGCCGCCTGCAAACCCTACACGGGAAGCATCCCACACTTTCTGTTTCATGGCTTCTCGCGTTCAGATGGATTGATTCCCGATATCATTGCGCTCAATGGATTCATTTCAGTCGGTGCGGCCGTTTTGAATGACCACGCCACCAACTATCGCGAGCTCGTCAAGAAGATTCCCTTGGACCGACTTCTATTGGAAACAGACCGAACGGAATCGACCGCGGCAGATTCTCCGCGACTAGAAGCGATTGCGGACGAGGTCGCGCACTTGCGTACCTTGCCTCTCGCAGCACTTTTAGAAGCCACGGAATCAAACGCTTCAAATTTCAATTGTCAAAGAACAAAGTAACCCGCGGCACTTTTCCCGCCGCGTGGAGGGTTTGTTTTACTGGGGGCGGGGCAGTTTTTGGGGGGAGAATATGGTCGGGGAAGGGGGTTTCTTTGGGTGAACGAAGGGGTTTTTATGGGTGCGAAAGGGTGTCTCTTGGAAAAAACCACATGTGGTTTTCAAAAAAGTCACATGTGGTTTTAAGAATTTCCACATGTGGTTTTTCAAAAAGTCACATGTGGTTTTATCCAAGACAAGCCGGAAACGTACCAAAGAAAGGCTGGGATGCGACCATGAAATCGGCCTGAGGCGACCATTTTGATACTAGGAAAAATATAAGGAGATACTGGTATGGG
>CAVGIZ010000061.1:0-11931 GCA_963629255.1 Anaerovoracaceae bacterium | reverse complement strand
CAGTGGGTGCGATGGCGATATGAATGAACCGACATGGAGGCGCGGTGGATTTTGTGTGTGTGGGGCACATTGATTTGCAGCAGGCTTTTTATACGAGGGAGGTGATTGAGGGGAGTTTGCGGCGGGCAAATATCTTGAAGATCAATGATGAGGAGCTTGAGGTTGTGGGGCGCGAGGGAAGGGGTGCGGAGGAGGTGTGCGAACGGTTGAGGGGGTGAGGATGGTGGTGTTGACGTGCGGGGCGAGGGGGGAGGCGCATCGGCGGGCGGTTGAGGTGAGTGCGTATGTGTGCACGCAGAGTGGGGCGATGTGCTCTTTGCCGCAAGGGTTGAGGATTTGAAGTTTGCAGGGTGTTCGCGGCAAGAAAAGAACCGCGGCAGATTTGCCGCGGTCTTTTGATCAAGCAAACTCGTCGTGAGAGATTAGTTGGCTTTGTAGTTCTTCATGAAGTCACGGCCAGCTTCGAGGGCCTTCAGGTTGAGTCCGAGAAGGTCGGCATGGCGAGCCGAGATGACGTGATGAAGGGCGGGCTCCAAGGATTCCCATTTGACACACTTGGTGTGTTCGACGATGGCGCCGAGGATGATCATATTCGCAAGCGAGGTTGCGTTCATATCGGTGGCCATACCCGTTGCGGGGATGTAGACGACCTCGACATCGGTGCGCTCGACTTTGCGCGAGATGAGGGAGGAGTCGACAAAGAGGATGCCGCCAGGGGCGACTTCCTTTTCGTACTTATCCAGGGACGGGGTGTTCATGACCATGAGGACGTTCGGGTGCGCCACGATGGGCGAGCCGACGGGGTCGTCGCTGAGGATCACGCTGCAGTTGCAGGTGCCACCGCGCATTTCGGGTCCGTAAGAAGGGAGCCAGGAGAGTTCGCGATTTTCGATGAGGCCCGCGTGGGCGAGGACTTTGCCCGAGAAGAGCAAGCCTTGGCCGCCGAAGCCCGCCATGATAATTTCTTGCTGTGCCATTTTATGCTTCCTCCTTTTTCGGTTCGTTATCCTTATCTTTGAAGACGCCGAGCGGATAGAACGGAATCATCTTTTCGTTGATCCACTGGAGGGCCTTTTCCGGCGTGAGGCCCCAGTTGGTGGGGCAGCTGGAAAGGACCTCGACGAGCGAGAAGCCCTTACCTTCGACTTGGTTCTTGAACGCCTTGAGGATGGCCTTTTTGGCCGTGCGGACGTTGGCGACGGAGTTGACCGTTACGCGCGTCAGGTAGGCCGGGGCGTCGAGCGAGGCGAGGAGTTCGCAAATGCGAATCGGCATGCCTTGCGTTTTGGGGTCGCGGCCGTAGGGGGAGGTTTGGGTGACCTGGCCGATGAGGGAGGTCGGGGCCATTTGTCCGCCCGTCATACCATAGATGGCGTTGTTGATGAAGATGATGGTGATATTTTCGCCGCGGCAGGCGGCGCTCACCGTTTCGCACAAGCCAATGGACGCGAGGTCGCCATCACCTTGGTAGGTGAAAACGATGCGGTCTGGGAGCGAGCGCTTGACGCCCGTTGCCACAGCCGGTGCGCGGCCATGCGAGGCTTCAATCATATCGCAGGCGAAATAGTCGTACGCCATCACGGAGCAGCCGACGGGCGCGATGCCAATCGTGCGGCCTTCGATGCCGAGTTCATCAATCGCTTCGGCCACGAGGCGATGGACGATGCCATGCGTGCAGCCGGGGCAGTAGTGGAAGGTCGCGTCTGTGAGGGCCTTCGGTTTCTGGAAAACAATTGCCATATTCCGGGTTCTCCTTCTTACTCACTTGTTCAATTTTTCGATTGCTTCGATGACTTCGTCGGTGGACGGAATCATGCCACCCACGCGGTTGCAAAGGGCGACCGGGCGCGTGCACTTGATCGCGAGCTTCACGTCCTCAATCATCTGACCCATATTGAGCTCGACGCAGAGGAAGTTCTTCACCTTCGCGGCAGCTTTTTCAAGTGGCGCATTCGGGAAGGGGAAGAGTGTGATCGGGCGAATCATGCCGACCTTGATGCCACGCTTGCGCGCTTCGACGATTGCGTTCTTGGACACACGCGCGGTGATGCCCGTCGAGACCACGCAGATTTCGGCGTCGTCCATCATGTACTCTTCCCAACGCGTTTCTTCCGCGGCCAATTTTTCGTAGCGCTGGAAGCGTTCGCGGTTGGTGCGTTCAAGCTCGTCTGGCTTGAGGTAAAGGGAGTTGATGATGTTGTGCTTACGGGCGCAATCTGTGCCGCGCACCGCCCACGAGCGGTCCGTCACTTCGCCTTCGCCTTCTTCTGGAAGAACGACCGGCTCCATCATCTGACCCATTGTGCCATCGGCGAGGAGCATCGCCGGCATGCGATACTTTTCCGCGAGTTCAAACGCCTTGCGCGTCAAGTCCGCCATTTCCTGAACGCTCGCGGGGGCGAGCACAATGACATGGAAGTCGCCATGGCCAGGGCCGCGCGTCGCGAGGAAGTAGTCGGCCTGCGAAGGCTGAATGCCGCCCAAGCCCGGGCCGCCACGCTGCACGTTCACAATCAACGCCGGCAAGTCCGCGCCAGCCAAATACGAAATGCCTTCCGTCTTCAACGAGATGCCCGGCGAGGACGAACTTGTCATGACGCGCTTGCCCGTCGAGGCTGTGCCATAGACCATATTGATCGCGCCAATTTCACTTTCGGCCTGAAGGAACGTGCCGCCAATTTTGGGCATGCGCTTGGCCATGTACGCGGCGATTTCCGTCTGCGGGGTGATGGGGTAGCCGAAGTAGTGGCGGCAGCCCGCGCGAATTGCGCTTTCCGCAATCGCCTCGTTTCCTTTCATGAGAACTTTTTCGCTCATTGTTTTTCCTCTTCTTTAGCGTTCAACGGTGATGACGCAATCTGGGCACATCATCGCGCATGATGCGCAGCCGACGCAAGCCTCAGGTTTTGTCAACTCGACGGGCGCGTGGCCCTTGCGGTTGAGTTTAGTTTTGGAGATGGCAAGAATCTTTTTCGGACAGGCGAGCACGCACAATCCGCAACCCTTGCAGAGATCTTCCTTGAATGTCAGTTTAGCCATTTGAGGTCACCTCATTTAATTGATAGTAAAGTTTTTGAATCTTAATCGGGAACAGGTTTTCAATGCGCGGCGAAAGTGCCGCGGCCAGGCGTTCATCCACGCACGTCATATAAATCGGCAAGCCCATCCGCGCGGCAGTTTCTTTCGCGTAATCGACCGACCGCAACACATCCTCCGCACGCGTCTCGCGCCCCAAGTTCGTATTGTTGACAAGCCCTGTGAAGGGGAGTTGGCACGCCGCCTCGACCTCGCGCAACACCTCCACCGTATCCGCGGCAGTTTGCGTCAACGGGCGGCTCGCATTGATCACGGCCAGCATCTCGTAATCATTCTCCGCGCGAATATCGGGCACATAACGCCCCAACGCCAAAGCGCCGCGGTCATCCCCGCCCACATCCATCACGACCTTCTCATCGCGTTCCGCCACCAGCGCATAAATCTCCTTCGGCATCGCGGGAAAGTCCACATTCGAATTCGCATATTCCGAAACGACGAGCCCAATCCCTTCCGCCGCCAACTCCGCGGCAGAATCCTTCGTGCGAAAATACGGATTGACGATATCCAAATCCGCAACGGAAACTGCCGCGCCCTGCTTCTTCAAGTGCCGCGCCCAATTCAAGGCGATGTTCGTCTTGCCGCTACCGTAATGCCCAGCAAATATGGTGATGCGCTTCGACATTGCTTAGAGCAAATTCCTTTGAATCTTGCCGCTGATCGTCTTCGGCAATTCATCCTTGAACACCACAATCCGCGGATACTTATACGGCGCCGTGTGCTTCTTGACGTAGTTCTGAATTTCCTTCTTCAGCCCCTCGTCACCCACCGTGCCCTTGACGAGCACAATGGACGCCTTCACGACCTGCCCACGCACTTCATCCGGCGCGGCAGAAACACCGCACTCCAACACATACGGCAACTCCATAATGACGTTCTCAATCTCCGCCGGCCCAATCCGATAGCCCGACGACTTGATCACATCATCCGCGCGCCCGACATAGTAGTAATACCCGTCCTCGTCCTTCCACGCCAAATCGCCCGTATGGTACATCCCTTGCCGCCACACATCCGCGGTCTTTTCCTCATCCTTGTAATACCCCAGGAAAATCCCCGGCTGCCCGCCCCCACGCGGCGTGCGAATCACAATCTCGCCATGCTCGCCCGGCGGCACCGAATTGCCTTCCTCATCCACAAGGTCGATATTGTAGCTCGGCACCGGCTTGCCCATCGACCCCGGCCGCAACTCGTCCCCAATCAAATTGCCAATCCCCAGCGTCATCTCCGTCTGACCAAACCCCTCGCAAATCGTGAGCCCCGTCGACTTCTTGAACTGAATGAACACTTCCGGATTGAGCGCCTCGCCCGCCGTCGTCGCATGCCGAATCGACGACAAATCATACTTCGAAATATCCTGCTTAATCAGCATACGATAAATCGTCGGCGGCGCACAGAACGTCGTAATCCCATACTTCGCAAACATCGGCAAAACCTTGTCCGCATCAAACCGCGTGAAGTCATACACGAACACCGTCCCCTCACAGAGCCACTGCCCGTACAACTTTCCCCACAACGCCTTGCCCCAGCCCGTCTCCGAAATCGTGAAGTGCAAACCGCCGCGCTCCACCAAATGCCAATACTTCGCCGTCACGTAATGCCCCAACGCATACTTGTGCGAGTGGAGCGCCATCTTCGGATACCCCGTCGTCCCCGACGTAAAGAACATCACCATCGGGTCCTCACCACACGCCGTCGTCGCCGTCCGCTCATACACACGCGAATACGCCGGGCACTCCGAATCAAACGCCCGCCAGCCATCACGCGTCCCATTCACAATGACCTTGATCAAGTCGTGCCCAATCTCCTTCATCGCCTCTTCCGCATGGCCCGCCGTCTCACCATCCGCCGTGCACACAATCATCTTCACATCGCCCGCCGTGAACCGGTACGTGAAATCGTGCGCCATCAATTGGTTCGTCGCCGGAATCGCCACCGCACCAATCTTGTGGAGCGCCAATATCACCGGCCAGAACTGGAAGTGCCGCTTCAACACAAGCATCACCTTGTCGCCCTTGCCAATCCCAAGCTCCGTGAAATAATTCGCCGCTTGGTTCGACGCTTCCATAATCTCCTTGAACGTGAAACGCCGCTCCGTGAAATGATCCGAAATATGCAACAACGCGAGCCTATCCGGATCGCGCTTGGCAATCTCATCGACAATATCAAACGCGAAATTGAACTTCTCCGTATTCTTGAACTTGATCTGTTGCAAGCACCCATGCGCGTCTTCCAACACGTCCAAGTACTTCGCCACCACAAGCGGTTGCTTCTCCTTATTCTTCGCCCCTTCGACTTCAACCGCGAGCCGCTGCTCATGCTCCGTGCCCGCCATAATCATCGCGAGGAACGTGCAATCTTGCTTCCCCACCGCAATCATCCCGTGCGGCGTCGACGACTTATAAAAGATTGAATCGCCTTCATTCAAAATCTCAACATGATCCCCCACGCGCACCTTCATCGAACCCTTCAACACAAGGTCAAACTCCTGCCCCGCATGCGTCGTCGTATGAATCGGCGCATTCTGCAACTTCTCCTCGTAGCTGTACGTCACGTAGTACGGCGTCGCCAGCCGATTCCGGAACATCGCCGCCATATTACGAATCTCAATACCCTCTTCCTTCGCCGTCACAGGACCCATCCCCTTGCGCGTCACCATGTACCCCGAAAGCTTCGTCGAATGACCTTCCAACAACGCCGTAATATCCACACCAAACGCAATCGCGCACTTATGCAAAAATGTGAACGACGGATCAGCCTTGCCAGCCTCCACCGCTTCATATTCTTCAACGCTCAAATCCGTCAATGCCGCCATCCGCTCAATGCCATAGCCAATAATCTCACGCATCTCACGAATACGTGCGGCCATTTCATTCAGTTTACCCGCGGCACTTGCGCTATTTGCCTTTTCCATTGTATGCTCTTTTCTAGACTACTTTGTTGATACTTTTTTGTTGATGTGGGGCTTCCCCAGCCCTTGACGGGTAGGTACGCCTATTGAGTCGTATATTATACCATATTTTCGCTCACTTGTGTAGTGGGTATTTTCAAGAACTTTCAAGCCCAAAAATCTGCCGCGCCCCTAGAAAAACTGCCGCGCTTCAGCTTCTCTTGAGCTCGTTCCTTGCCATTTTAAGGTCGAAAGACACAGCTTCTATGGTTCGATTTGGCTGGGAACAAGATAAAGTACCGCGGTAGTTTGAAAAAAGCACCGCGGTAGTTTTCTTAAAGTACCGCGGTAGTTTAAGAAAAGCACCGCGGTACTTTTGCCGCGGCGCCCTTGGAAACGACCTTCTTTCCAGCCAAATCAAACCTTCTTCACAGGGCGATCAGGCCTTTTCCCTGGCTACTTTCCGCGGCACTTTCCCGTGCGTCATTCCTTATTTAAAGGTATTATACTTCACTGGCACACGCTCCGCACGCTTCGACATCGTCGGAAACCACATATCCTCCTTCGTCAACCCGCACTTTTCCGCCATCTCCAGCGAATACTCCAGCCGCCCTAGATTCAAGTCTCCATTGTTCGTCCCAAACGTAAACTTCAACCCCCGCGCCTTCGCCATCTTGATAATCCGCTCGCTCGGCACTTTATACCGCGAATTAATCTCAATTGCCATCGAATGCTTCGCCAGCACGTCCAAAACCTTATTCACCCGTTCATCCGTCCAATACTTCTCATAATCCGCCTGCATCGCCTCGGGAATATACGTCGCATTCACATAAAAGTCTGCCGGCTCATTCTCCAAAATCTTGCACGTCTGGTCCACAAAGAAATCCATCCACTGGTCATACGTCCGACCCTTCAAAATAACTTCCTCCTCCAAATAAACCCTCAGCGGCCGCCCATCCTCCACAATCGTCATCGAATCCGTGAACAAATAATCAAACGCGCTAAACGTGCTCGGCAAAAATTGCAACGCCCACTTGCGCCCCTCGCCTTGCGCCCCACAGAAAAACGGCAACGGCCGCACACACTGCACATAATCAATCGCCTCACCATCCGTCCCATACATATCCCCATAACCGCCTTCACCCAAATTCGGCACGACCCCATAATTGATGCCATAATTCATGCTCATCGCCCGCGCCTTCTCAGCCGTCAATCCACCTTTCAAATGCAC
Source organism: Anaerovoracaceae bacterium (assembly GCA_963629255.1). GTDB lineage: Bacteria > Verrucomicrobiota > Kiritimatiellia > RFP12 > UBA1067 > UBA1067. The sequence goes on along the minus strand of CAVGIZ010000061.1, from coordinate 4,720 downwards.
ATGATAATCAATCACAGGAAAATCCTTCTGCTGAAAACGAATCGCCCGATCCGTCTGTTCATCAATTGGCGCCATCCAATCATACGGATTCTTGACCCCATCCGCCAGCGCCTCCAGCGTCATCCCACGAAATTGTACGCCACCCGCAACCCCGCGTAAAACAAGGTCGCCGCGCCCAAACCGCAACCCCGCAAATTCTGCCGCGCGCCATGGCTTTTCAGGCTCCGTATACCTCACCACCGTCTGACCATTCACCCTCACTTCCACATTCTTTTCCCTGACAGCAATCTCAAACCGAAACCATTCACCATCCACCGCCATCGACTTGTACAAATTCCTCACATGCGCGAGCGACCCTGTCTTCCGCGTCCCATCGCATGGACCATTCCGAAACAAAATCTCATAGCTCGCCTCCGCGGCACTTTTCACATGAAACGCAAGCGCCGCTTCCGCGCCTACCTGCGTCAATGCCTCGCCACGCAACACAAAATTGCGCACATCCTTTTGTAGCACAATCGCGCCTTTCGGCTCCGTCGTCACATTCGGCAAAACTGCCGCGCTCACACCCATCCCCAATACGAGAAGGGCACCCATTACCACCTTTTTCATTTCGCTTTTCCTTTCGCTTTCGCGTTTTCTGAATTTGACTTTTTCGTAAACTTCTTGTCAGCCGCGCTGGACAAAATAATCGACTTACCTAGCACAAACATCCCGCGCCATTCATCCGCGTGCCAATCATCTCGCACCACCAACTTCGGCACCACCTCCGCTGGCAAAACCGCCGCGCAATCTTTCTCAATATCCCGCACAAAAGGTGGGTCCGCAAACGTCTCACCCGCCAGCACAATCTCCGCCGGATTGAGAACCGCCGTCAACCCCGCAATCATCCGCACCGCCAATTTCTTCCGCTCCCCGCGCGACGCCAAACGCAACATCAAACCCTCTTGACCCGCCGTGTCCAAATACTTCACTTCCCCCGCAAAACCCTTCGCGCCCTCCAAAATCTGACCCCCCACAACAATCCCGCACCCAGGGCACATATTCGGCTGCTCGCCCACATACGCAAACGTCTGCGGCCTCTTCGCCGCGTGCTCATCGTAATACCCAAGCGCCGCCAAATTCATGTCGTTGGCAATCTCACTCGGCAATCCAAACCGCGACAAAATTTCCGCCTTCAAATCAAGTCCCACAAACGAATCAAAATGCGGATCGCCCCCCGCCACCACAACCCCATTCGTCATCGGCCCAGGAAATGCCACCACAACTTTCTTCAGCGCCTTGTACTTCTTCTTCAATGCCCCAATAAGCGTATACAACTTCTCCGCCGAAATGGCCGCGCCGCCATCTTCCACGCCTTCCGTAATCACCTCCCCCAGCACATTCACCACACGATAATGAAGCGACGTCGGATACGCACAACGCAAACTCTCGCACTCCAAAATAATTTCTGCCGCGAGCCGATAATTCGGCACCACCTCAAACCGCCGTATCGGCCGCCCCCGACTCGCCGACGCCTGTCGCTTCAATTCAACAACCGCGCCCTCTGCCATCAGCTCCTCAATCTTCCTCGTGCATGAAACTTGCGTCAGCCCCGTCTCCTTAATAAGCGACGCAAGTTGCACAACCCCGCCCCGTTCGAACACCCTTCGAACAAGCTCAATGTTTGCCATCCGTGTCTCTGACAAATTCATGTCTCTCTAGCCTTTCTTTATTGACCGATTCGATTTTTTAAACTATTTTTAGAAAACATGCGCATAGTATACCATATTTCCGATGAGAATGCAAGCACGAAATTATTATCGCGCCACTTTTTAATTAAAAACATCACTCCCCATAGAGAAGGGGAGTGAGCATTGTTTTCCGCGGCAGTTTTGCCGCAGGCCTTATTTCACGCGTGGCCCAAACGGATAGCGCCCAAACCGCGGCCCATACACTGCAAGCCCATTATCGCTCTCCAGCCGAATCGTGACCTTTCCATTCTTCACCGCCGCCGCCGGCACCTTCGCCGTCACACGCCAACCATACGACCCCGCCTCATGCAAATACCATATGTGCGTCTGCGCCAGCCACGAAAGAATGCCGCGATGGTCCGCCGGGTCATCTGGCAAAACCTGCGTCGTCGCCAGCTTCCCATCCACATACACCTTCACCGTCGCCGCATGCTTTTCTACACTCGTCTGCGGATAGCTGTTCGGATTCTTCGAGCGGCTCATCGTCCCGCCGCCCAACATATCGTCAATCCCTTCGCGCACATACTTCGCCCCCACATCCTTCGTGTTCAACCGCTTCGACGAAACCTCCACTTCAAACGTGCCACCTGCCGCCGGCGCCTCCAATTCAAACGTGAACGACCCCTTGCCAAACCCATTATACTTGAGCCCATCCATCACATTCGTCGACCCCATCGACCAATCTGCCGCGCTCGGCGCTGGCATCGTCGCCTTCGGGCTCACCGTCGAATAGCACCAAAAGTTCCGCGCAATCTCGCGCCCATCCGCCTTCAACACAAACACGACGCGCCCCACCGCATCCGTCGTCGGCAACTGCACATCCGCCATCCACAACGTCTCGCATTGCCAACTCTTCCCCGGCACCGCCGCGCCCACTCTCACCCCATCGCGCTCCAACGTCAACTCCTTGCCCAAATACTTGTCCGTCACAAACGAAACGCCCACCGGAATCTTCGCTCTCGTCCCCGCTGGCAACGTCTCACCCGTTTCATGTCCCAGCGTCCCCGCAAAGAAAAGTGCCGCGTCCCCATGCAAATCCGCCAGCGTCATCCCCGCCAAATCCTCCAGCCCCGTCTCCTTCCACGTCCGATCAAACCGCACATACCCATTCCATTCATTCGTCACATCGTGATGCTCCGTATACAGCCACCCACCACACTTCAAATGCCGCCGAAACGCATTAATCATCAAATGGTAGTCCCACGTAAAATCGCAGTCCCCCGTCGACCCCGCATAACCCCACACATTCCCGCATTCACTATTCATCATCGGCTCGTCCCCCTGCTTGTTCCCACCAATGTAATTCGCCTCCGACCCACGATACGTCTCATCACAACGCTCCGCCAAAAACGCCTCCCAACGATACCCCGGATTGTACGCATGCCACGTGTTCACATCCGTCTCCACATGGTCCCGATGACACGGCGAATTGTCCTCAATCAAACGCGTCGGATCCAGCTCCTTCGCCTTCCGATACGCATCCCGCACCGACTCCTGCGTCCATTTATCATACGTCCGCGCCTTGCCACCACCGCCTTCCGCAAGCCCCGCCGCCAGCGACCGATTCGAAAACAGCCCCCACGTCTCATTAAAGAGCGTCCATTGATAAATCGACGGATGATTGAAATCCCGCGCCACCATCCGCTCAAAACAATCCCAATGCTCCGTGAACATCGCATGCGACGCATTCCCCCACGCACACGGCACATCCGCCTGAATCAACACGCCCAGCTTGTCCGCCCAGTAGAGCTTCCGCGGCACTTCCACCTTGATATGCACCCGATTGCCCGTCAACGCCAACTTCTTCGAAATGAGGATCTCATTCTTCATAAACTCATCACTCGGAAACGTGTAAAACCCTTCCGGATGATAACTTTGATCGAGACACATCTGCAAGTAAATCGGCCGCCCATTCAACATCACATAGCTATCCCCATTCGGATTCTTCCCCACGCTCACTTCACGAAAACCAAAGTACGTCTTCACCTCGTCATCCCCAACCCGCACAATCGCATCATACAAATACGGGCTCTCCAAATCCCACACCTTCGGCTCCACCAATCGAATCTCCGCCTTCGCCGTCTTCTTCCCTTTCTCAAACTTGATCGGCGTCACCTTCCCATCGAGCTCAATCGTCGCCACCAAATCTGCCGCGGCCGCCTTGTCCAACGTCACCTCCGCCGTCACAAGCGATGCCGACACACACGACGAAAACTTCGCCGACTCCACATAACACGAACTCCCGCGCGCCTCCAAATACACCGTCTGCCAAATCCCGCGCGCATTCCCATACCCTTGCTTGCCATACAAATAATGACCATTCCACGCCTCAGGCCCCGCAGGGTCCCACACCTTGAACGCAAGCTCCTGCTCCTCGCCCCACTTGACGCGCTCCGTCAACTCAAACTCAAACGGCACATAACCGCCCACATTGCGCCCCAGCGCCTCGCCATCCAAAAAGCCCTCCGTGTCATGATCCGCCGCGCCCACAATCACAAATACCCTCTTCCCTTTCCATTCCCGCGGCACCTTGATCACCCGCCGATAATACCCCGTGTCGCCCTCATCCTTCACACCCGAAAGCGGCGCACCCCATCCAAAGGGCACGCAAATCTTCTGGTCATAAACACCACGCTTAAAACCAAAATCCCACGACCCATTCAAATTGAGCCATGCCGCGCGTTCCCAATCCGGACGCGGATGTTCGGGCAACGGAATCGTCTCACCCTTCGCCGAAAAAACTGCCGCGCCCATCAGCACAGCCAAACCAATCCTGAACCACGAAAAACTATTTGTAGATGTTTTCATACCCTACATTATATCATATTTGAGACCAAACTTCAACCCCCCCGCCGCACTTTTCCATCGTATAATCAGCAACGCCGCGACAGTTTTTCAATCCTCACCAGCACAAAAACTGCCGCGCCCATCCAATCCACTTTTCATGAATTGTGGGTCAGAATCCCCGCGACAATTTTCTACACGTTCTA